>JADHLJ010000002.1 GCA_016780745.1 Alphaproteobacteria bacterium
GATGATGCGGGTCGGGAAACGAGACCATCAGGAAGAAAGGTTGGTCGTCCCCGGCGTGGCGTTCGATGAACGCCGCCGCGCGCTCGCCGATATAGCGGCTTGAATAGAGCTCCTCGGGGACTGCCGTGCGCACCGCCTGTGGGCAGGTATAGTCGTGCGCCAATTGGTTCTCCGCGCCGATCAACGAAGCCGGGTCCGAATGGCGCTCCGCCAGCCATCGGGCATAGTCGCCGCCGACACCGTCGCCGTGGCCGGTCACCAACTCGACATGATCGAAGCCGTAAAACGGCGTGGCGACGCGGCGTGACGGATCGCTCCAGAAGGCGGGGCTTTCCTGCTCGTAGATCGGGGCCTTGTTGTCGCCACGTATCGCCCTGGCGTTCTCGGGCGAGGGCGTTCGTAGGCCCGCGTCACCGCCTTCATCGGGGGCGAGCGGTGCTCGGCCGGTGAAGTTCTGCAGGTGGCTTTTGCCGATGAGACCGGTCGCGTAGCCGGCGTCGCGCAGCAGATCGACGAAGGTGACGGCGTCGACCGACAGCGGGATGCCGTTGGACCTGACACCATGCACCGAGGGCATCCGACCGGTCATCAGGCTGGCGCGGTTGGGCATGCAGACCGGGCTCGAGACGTGGAATTGGTCAAAGCATGTCCCCGCCGCCGCGATCGCGTCGATATGCGGTGTCTTGACCAGCGGATGACCCTGACAGCCGAGGAAATCGGCGTGATGCTGATCGGTGATGAACAGGATGAAGTTCGGTTGTCGCGCCACGATCGGGTCAGGCTTTGGGATTCAGGAAATGCAGCGGCAGACCGGGTCGCGGCCAATCCATGGCGACCAGACGCCCGGTATTGGACAGCGTGATGAACGCGGTTTTCAGGTCCGGGCCGCCGAAACAGATATTGGTCGGGAACAGGTCCGGCATCTCGATGCTCTCCTCGGATTTCCCGTCCGGCGAGAACACGGCGATCGCGTTGGGCAAAGAGCCGACGCAGACATTGCCGGCGCCATCGACCGCCAGGGAATCGAACAGATGGTAACCAGAGGGCGCGCCGATCAGCCGGCCTCGCTCCCAGGGAACCGGACCTCGGGTACGCTTGATTTTGCCGGGCCCCTCGATTTCGAAGGCCCAGACGCGGCCGCTATGGGTCTCGGCGACGTAGAGCTCGGTCCCATCGGGTGACAGACCAATACCGTTCGGTCCGTCCATCGGCGCGACGACCGCGGTAATGAACGAGCCGTCGGGTTTGGCGTAATAGACGCCGCCCCGGTCCCGGTCCCGGCGGCGTGTGTGGCCATGGTCGGTGAACCACAAACCGCCCTCGGCGTCGAAGACGATGTCGTTGGGCCCGATTAGCGGATGGCCGTCACATTCCCGGTACAGCACCTCGCTTTTCCCGGTTTCCAGATCCACCACCTCGATCCATCCATGAGGCACGTCGGGCGTGGAAAGGCTCGGGTAGTATTTGCCGTCCTTCTCGAAGAATGGCATGCCGCCATTGTTGCAGACATAGCAACGCCCATCCGGGCCGATCGCGAGGCCGTTGGGACCGCCGCCGGTTTCCGCGACCAGGCTTTTGGTGCCATCGGCGGCGACGCGGGTGAGGCATCCCGCCGCGATCTCGACGAGCAGGATCGAGCCGTCGGGCATGGCGATCGGCCCCTCGGGGAACCGAAGCCCGCTGGTGATCTCGCGAAGCTCAACCATCACGTCACCCCGCCGCGGTCTTCATTTCGCGCAAGTGCGGTAACACTTCCTTGGCGAAAAGCCGCAGCATGTCGAGTGTCTGCTCCAGTCCGTAGTAGGGCGGGTAATGGACCATGATCGAAGTGGCGCCTATATCGCGGAACGCCTCGATCTTGCGGATCACGGTTTCCGGCGAGCCATGCAGGATCGTGTTCTCGGCGAGGTAGTCGTAGGAGAGCTGATCCTCCTTGGCTCCCCCGGTGACGTCGCCAAGATAGCTTCCCGCCTGCCCGAAAGCTTTCATGTGGTGAGTGATGCCGGCCTCGCTTTGCTCTCGCGCCAGGGCATCGGTGGGGGCGACATAGACCATGCGGACCACGTCGACGCGCCCGAAAGCCGGGTTCTGGTTAAGCGGCGCCGGCGCCGACTTCATGTGTTTGCGATAGTGTTGGATATGTTCGCCGATGACCTCAAGCGGGGGGAGAGTCGATTGCATCAAGCCAAAGCCGTGCTCGGCGGCGAATTGCATGGACTCATCCGTACCGGCGCCCATGAAGAAGGGCGGATGCGGTTTCTGGATCGGATGCGGGAAGATCTCGTATTGCTCGTCCATCTTGAACTTGAAGTGCTTCCCGTCGGCGTTCACCCGCTTGTCGTGAAATCCTTGCAGGATGAGCGGGATGGCTTCCTGCTGAATTTCCCGGCGCTGCTCATAGCTCATGCCCAGGCCTTCGAACTCGTAGGGCCGGTACCCCGAGCCGAGGCCAAGCTGAAAGCGCCCATCACTCAGAATGTCGATGAAGGCGGCATTCTCGACGATGCGCATGGGATGGTGCAGCGGTACCACCATCACCGCCGCGCCAAGCTTGATCCGGGTGGTTTTGGCGGCGAGATAGGCGAGGTAGCTGAATGGGTCGGGGAGAATGCCGTAGGTGTTGGAGAAGTGATGCTCGGCGATCCAGACACTGTCGAAACCCAGCGCCTCGGCCTCCAGGATCTCGCGGGTCACCCGCTCGTGGATTGTCTGGTGCGGATAGGGTTCGGTCTTTGGGTCCGGGTGCGAGGTGAAGAGAATTCCGACTTCCACGGCAAGGGCTCCCTTGAGGCTAGCGTTCGCGTCAGACTAGCACCGCGGTTCCGTCGGTAAACGGTGCGCGGTCTTGAAATCATGGGGCGGATTAGGCGGTGGTCTGATGTCGCCACGCGGCGATCATGGCTTCGGCGGCTGTGCCCACGTCCTCGGCGGTTGTGAAGCGACCGAGGCATAGTCGGATTGAGCGTGCGGCGGCGTCTGGGTCGAGCCCAAGCGCGGCCAGCACCGGAGAGGGTGCGTTCGATCCGCTGGCACAGGCGGACCCGGCGGAGATCGCGATATCCGGCATGGCGAGGATGAAGTCCTCGGCGTCTACCTTCGGTAGGGTCAGGTTCAGATTTCCGGCGATCCGCGCGGTCATAGATCCGTTGATGACAAGGCCCGGGATGCCAGCCCGCAGCTGGGCGAGCAAACCATCCCTTAGCCCGGTGAGGCGTTCGCGTTCGGATTCAAGGTCCTCGCGCGCAATAGCGGCGGCGGTCGCGAAACCAACCACAAGGGGAAGCGGCACGGTACCCGCGCGCAACCCCATTTCCTGACTACCGCCTCTCATCAGCGGTTCGAGCTCGATTCCGGTGCGAATGAAAAGCGCGCCGACACCCATCGGGCCATGGGCCTTATGGGCGGAGAAGCTCGCGAGATCGATGCCGAGGGCTTTGACATCCACGGCGACCTTGCCCAGGGCTTGCGCGCAATCGACATGCAGCAGCACATCCCTCGCGTGGCAGATTTCGGCGATCGCGGCGATGGGTTGAATGATCCCGATTTCATGGTTCACCAGGGCGATCGAGACTAAACGCGTGCTGGGTTCGATGGCGACGGCGAGGCGATCGGGATCGATCAAACCATCACCATCAACGGCAAGGATGGTGACATCACGCGCTTTCAAGACGCTGGGATGCTCGATTGATGATACCAGCACATCGTCCGTAACTCCGCGCAGCGCCATGTTGTTGGCCTCGGTCGCGCCCGAGGTGAAGATGATTTCGCTCGCCCCCGCACCGACGGCCTCGGCGAGATCCTGGCGGGCCTTCTCAACCGCCTCGCCGGCGCGCCAGCCAATGGCGTGATCACGGGAATGCGGATTGCCGAAACCGCCCTCGAAATAGGGCCACATCTCCGCCAGCACCCGAGGGTCGAGTGGCGTCGTCGCGTGATGATCCAGATAGATCACCGATCACCCCGCCGCCTCGGCCAGCCGCGCGAGAGCCCGGGCTTTCTCGTCCGGCGCGATGAAAGCGGCCTCGAAGCTGTTACGGGCGAGAGCGATGACTTCGTCGTCGGTCAGATCGAGCGCCGTGTCTAGGGCCTGGAAGTTCTCATTCACATAACCGCCGAAATACGCCGGGTCATCGGAATTCACGGTCGCGATCAGCCCGGCCTCCAGCATGCGCCGGATCGGGTGCTCCCTCATGTCGTCGATCACGCATAGCCGAAGATTGGACAGTGGACAGACGGTGAGCGGGATCTTGTCCCGAGCGATCCGGAGGACCAATTCCCTGTCCTCGAGCGCCCGGTTGCCGTGGTCGATCCGATCCACGCCGAGGATCTCGATCGCTTCCCAGACATAATCCGGCGGTCCTTCCTCGCCGGCATGGGCGACGAGATGAAATCCTTGATCGCGGGCGCGTCTGAAGACGTTTTTAAATTTGCGCGGCGGGTGACCGAGTTCCGAGCTGTCCAACCCGATGCCGATGATCCGATCCTTGTGGGCGAGCGCCAAGTCCAGCATGCGCTCGGCGTCGACCTCATCGAGATGCCGCAGAAAGCACATTATCAGGTGGCCGGAGATCCCGAGATTGCGCGCGGCGTCATCAAGCGCGTCATTGAGGCCGCCAAGGACGTCATCGAAAGCGACACCGCGCGGCAAATGGCCTTGCGGGTCGAAGAATATCTCCACGTGTTTGACGTTATCCGCGGCCGCGCGGGCGAGATAAGCGGTTGCCAGATCGCGAAAATCAACCCGGCTTCGCAGTACCGACATACCTTGGTAATAGAGGTTGAGAAAATCCTGGAGCTGGTCGAATTGATAGGCCGCGAGCACCTCTTCGCGCGAGCTAAAGGGCAGGCTCACGTTGTTACGGGTCGCCAGGTCCAGCATCAACGAGGGCTCCAGGCTGCCTTCGATGTGGATGTGTAACTCGGCCTTGGGAAGGGCATTGATCAATCCCGCGCGCGCCATGTGTCGTTCTCCCTGAAAACAACCTTGAAAACGAACGCCCCGCTCCGGCCAGGAGGGCGGAACGGGGCTTCGATGGAAGATCCGGGTAGGTCCGGATATCCGCGCGTTACGCGGGCACTTACTTTGCCAACTTATTTGGGCAGCGAGCCCTCGACGCCCTCGACATAGAAATTCATGCCGAGAAGCATACCCGCGTCGGCGACCTTGCCGGCCTCGACCACGACCTTGCCGGACTGATCCTTGATCGGTCCCGCGAAGGGATGCAGCTTGCCGCTACGGATCGCTTCCTCGGTCTCTTTCGCCAGTTTGGCGACATCGGCCGGCATGTTCTTATACGGTGCCATCTGAACCATGCCTTCCTTCAGGCCATACCAGACGTCCTGGGATTTCCAGGTGCCGTCGATCACCGCGCGGGTCCGCTCCACGTAGTACGGGTTCCAGTCATCGATGATCGCCGAGAGCTGAGCCTTGGGGGCGAAATGCTCCATGTCAGAGGCCTGCCCGAAGCCCTTCACGCCGCGGTTCTCGGCGACCTGAAGCGGGGCGGGGGAATCGGTGTGCTGGGTGATGATGTCGGCGCCTTGGTCAATCAGGGCTTTGGCGGCATCACCTTCCTTGCCGGGGTCGTACCAGCTGTTCACCCAGACCACGCTAATGGACATGGCCGGATTAACCGAGCGCGCGCCAAGCAGGAAGGCGTTGATGCCACGCACCACCTCGGGAATCGGGAAGGAAGCGACATAGCCGATCTTGTTGGTCTTGGACGTCTTGCCCGCGATCACGCCGGCGATGTAGCGACCCTCGTAGAAGCGCCCGCTATAGGTCGCGACGTTCTTGTCCTGCTTATAGCCGGTGGCATGCTCGAACTTCACGTTGGGGAAGCGCTTGGCGACCTTGATCGTCGGGTTCATGAAGCCGAAGGACGTGGTGAAGATCAGGTCATGTCCCGACGCGGCGAGCTGGCGGATCACCCGCTCTGAATCCGGACCTTCCTTGACGCTTTCGACAAAGGTGGTCTTCACCTTGTCGCCGAATTCCTTCTCGATCGCGAGACGGCCTTGGTCATGCCGGTAGGTCCAGCCATGGTCGCCGATGGGGCCGACATAGACAAAGCCGACCTTGGTTTGCGCCGACGCGGACGCCATGCCGGCGGCAAGGATGCCCACGGAAAGCGCGCTGGCGAGCGCCTTGAAAACGGTTCTTCTCTTCATATTCGATCCCCCGATGTCAGGATTGAGTTGCGATTATCGATGTTCTCCCGGATCAATCCATCGATGCCGCCGCGATTTTATCAATGAGCGGCATGGAAGACCTTTCCGATACATTGCGGCGCGTTGAGCCGGATTTTCGTTTTGTCTCTCGAAATTAACACCAATACCAGGATTGTCGCGAGATAGGGCAGCATCGACATGAATTGGGAGGCGATCTCGATGCCCCAACCCTGGGCATGCAGTTGCAGGATCGTGATGGCACCGAACATATAGGCGCCGAGGACTACCCGGCCAGGTCTCCAAGTGGCGAAAACCACCAGGGCCAGCGCGATCCAGCCTCGTCCCGCCGTCATGTTTTCGGCCCAAAGCGGGGTGTAGGCAAGCGAGAGATAAGCCCCGGCGAGGCCGCTCATCGCGCCGCCGAAAAGCACCGCGGCATAGCGAATCGCGATGACGGGATAACCGAGCGCATGCGCCGAATCGTGGCTCTCGCCGACGGCTTTCAAGATTAGTCCCGGGCGGGTGCGCGAGAGAAACCAGGCGACGGCGAGTATCATCACGAAGGAGAGATAGACCAGGATATCCTGTCCGAACAGGATCGGGCCGATCACCGGGATGTCCGAAATCACCGGGATCGCCAGTTTCGGCAAAGGCTCCAACGCGAAGCCGACGAAACCCGCGCCGATCAGCGCGCTGATGCCGATCCCGAAGATCGTCAGCGCCAGGCCGGTCGCCACTTGGTTGGCGAGCATGGTCAGTGTCAGAAACGCGAAGACCGAGGCCATCACCGTGCCGGCGGCGGCGCCGGCGACGATCCCGGCGAGGCCGCTGCCGGTGGTGCTGGCGACCGCGAAGGCTGCGATCGCGCCGACCAGCATCATGCCCTCGACGCCGAGATTGAGAACCCCGGACTTCTCGGTGACGAGCTCACCGGTGGCGGCGAAGAGCAGCGGCGTGGAGGCGGTGATGACGGTCAGGATAACAGGAACGAAATCCATGGCTCAGCTCCCCCTTGCCCGGCCCGGGGCGCCGAAACGGATGCGATAATGGGTCAGCACGTCACAGCCCAGCAGGAAGAACAAGAGAATGCCCTGAAACAGACCGGTAACGGCCGCCGGCAGTCCGATCTCGATCTGCGCCACCTCGCCGCCGATATAGGACAGCGCCATGATCAGGCCCGCCAGCAGGACGCCGACTGGGTGCAACCGTCCCAGAAAGGCGACGATGATAGCGGTAAAGCCATAGCCCGGCGAAATCGACGGCAGGAGCTGGCCGATCGTACCCGCGACCTCGGCCACGCCGGCCAGCCCCGCGAGGCCACCGCCAAGGAGAAGCGAGAACCAGATCAGCTTGTTCTGGCTGAACCCCGCGTGCTTGGCCGCCGCCGGGGCTTGGCCGACGACCCGCAACTGGAAGCCGATGACGGCACGGGACAGGATTACCCAGCCCCCGACCACCGCGAGCACCGCCAGGGCGGCACCGAGATGCAAGCGGCTGTCTTCCCAGAGCACCGGCATCATCGCCGCCGCCGGAAACAACCGACTTTCCGGAAAGTTGTAGCCGTCGGGATCGCGCCACGGCCCATGCACCAGGTAACTGAGCAGGAGGACCGCCACATAGGTCAGCATCAGGCTGGTGAGGATTTCGTTCGCGTTGAAGCGGGTCTTCAGAAACGCCGGCACCGCCCCCCAAGCCATGCCGCCCAGGATGCCGCCGATCATCACCACGGGAAGCAGCAGGAAATTGTCGCTGTCGTGAAAGGCGATGGCGATGCCGCCGCCGACGATGGCCCCGATGGTGAATTGCCCCTCCGCCCCGATATTCCAGACATTGGCGCGAAACCCAATGGAAAGCCCGATACCGATCAGTACCAGCGGCGTTGCCTTGACCAGAAGCTCGGTAACGCCGAAGGCCGTGGTCAGTGGCTGGACGAAATAGGTATAGAGCGCGAGGCCGGGATCCTTGCCCATGGCCGAGAATATGACGACGCCGCTTATCAGGGTCAGCACGATCGCCACGACCGGGGAGAGCAAACTCCAGGCTCGCGAGACATCGCCTCGAGATTCCAGCCTAACCATTGGCCCGGCCCTCCGATCCCACGGTGTCGGCGAGGTCGTGCAACCCGCCCATCAGGAGGCCGACTTCCTCAACGGTAATAGCTTCGATATCGCGGGGCTCGGAGACCATGCCTTCGGAAATTACCACGATGCGGTCACAGATCTCGAAGATCTCGTCCAAGTCCTGGGAAATCACGAGCACCGCGCAGCCGCGCCGGGCGAGATCCATCAGTGCTTGGCGAATGGTTGCCGCCGCGCCCGCGTCGACGCCCCAAGTCGGCTGAGAGATAATGAGGATGCCCGGCTCCTGCAGGATTTCGCGCCCGACGATATATTTCTGCAGATTGCCGCCCGAAAGACTCCCGGCCGCCGCCTCGGCGCCGGTGGTGCGAACATCGAAGGCCGAGATCACCTTGTCGGCGAAACTCCGGATCTCACCATGGCGCATCATACCGTTGGCCATCAATTTCATGCGGGTCGCGGCGGTCAGGAAGGCGTTGTCCGAGAGACTCATATCCTTGACGGCGGCGTGGCCATTGCGCTCTTCCGGTACGAAATTAGCGCCCAGCGCGCGCCTTTCCGCGGGGTTGAGCGAGCCGACCGACAATCCGTCGAAACGGATACTGTCGGGCTGCCGTCGGTTCTGGATCTCTCCGGACAGAGCCGACATAAGCTCGGTCTGTCCGTTTCCCGCCACGCCCGCGACCCCAAGGATCTCGCCACGTCGGACCTTGAAGGATATTTCGCGCAGGTCGATACCGAATTGGTCCTCCGACGCGATGCTAAGCCGCGAGACCATGATGCGATCGGTTCGCGAAACCTCGCCCCCGTCACGCCGGGTCGGGGTCAATTTCTGGCCGATCATCAGCTCGGCCATGCCCTGCGCGGTTTCCTGGCGTGGGTCGCAGGTCGCCACGACCTTGCCGCCGCGCAGGATCGTCGCCGCTTCGCACAGCGCCTTCACCTCGTCCAGCTTGTGACTGATATAGAGGATCGCGCAGCCCTCGTCGGAAAGTTGGCGCAGGGTCTCGAATAGTTTCTCGGCTTCCTGGGGTGTCAGCACCGATGTCGGCTCGTCCAGGATCAGCAGCTTCGGATTCTGCAGCAGACAGCGCACGATCTCGATCCGCTGTCGCTCGCCCACCGAGAGCGAATGCACATGCCGGTCCGGGTCAAGCGGCAGGCCATAGCTGGTCGACACTTCGATCACCCGTTGCTTCAGCGCCGTCATGTCGCGCTGATCGTTCATGGCGAGGCCGATGTTTTCCAGCACCGTCATCGCCTCGAATAGCGAGAAGTGCTGGAACACCATGCCGATCCCCAGATCACGGGCCGCGGCCGGGCCGGGAATGGCGGTCGGCGCGCCGTTCCAGGAGAGCGTCCCGCTATCAGCGCCGAGCACGCCGTAGATGATCTTCACCAGGGTTGATTTGCCGGCGCCGTTCTCGCCGAGAAGTGCGTGAATCTCGCCGGGCTTGATCTGGAAGCTGATCGAATCGTTGGCGACGATGCCGGGGAAGGCCTTGGTGATCCGGTCCAGCGCAAGCAGCGGCGCGGCGTCTGGAACTTCGCCGCCGTCTTGCTTTTCCGCCATCTCGTCGCTCTGTTGCGTCACGGTCTCTTCCTCGTCGGCGGCCTTGGCCGCTTTTGCCCAATCAATAGGGTATCTTGTCTTCCTTATCGCGCCATTCCTGAAAAATCGATCCGGCCTCGGGCGAAGGCAGATGAATCAGCGGAAGAGAGCGTTGGGCGATGGGTTTCGCCACTTCATCATACAGGAACGAATCGTCGAAGCCGATCCGCGCGGCATCCTCGCGGTCATTGGCGAAATAGGCCTTGTCGATACGTGCCCAATAGATCGAGGCCAGACACATCGGACAGGGCTCGCAGCTTGCGTAAAGCTCGCAACCGGCGAGCGAGAAGGTGCCGAGGTTCCGGCAGGCTTCGCGGATCGCGACGACCTCGGCATGGGCGGTGGGATCGTTGCTGGAGGTTACCTGGTTGGCGCCCTCGCCGACGATCTCGCCATCCTTGACGACGACCGCGCCGAAAGGGCCGCCCAACCCCTTGCGCATATGTTCGCCCGAGATGGCGACGGCCCGGGCCATGAAACTCTCTGGAGTGCTCATCCTTCTCGCTCCCCGTCTAGCCGGACAATGACATTGGCGCGCCGCGTTCCGCCAGCGCTTGTTCGCGATATCGCAGAATTTGCGCCGTCACCGAGGCGGCGATCACCGCCGGTTGCTTGCCGTCGATACCGTCGATGCCGATCGGACAAACCAGTCGCGAGAGCGCCTGGTCGTTGTGCCCGCGTGCCTTGAGCCGGGCGATGAAGCGGGCCCGCTTGGTGGCGCTACCGATCAAGCCGACGAAAGGGAGATCGACGCGCCCAAGAGCCGCGTTCACGATGTCGAAATCCTGGGCATGGCTGTGCGTCATCACCAAGAGCATCGCGCCCGAGGGAATGTTCGCAACCTCAAGGTGCGGCGCGCGTGAGGGCAGGGGCTGGGTGTTGCCGCCTCCGCCATCGACCATTTCGGGGCGGCTGTCCACCCAGGTGATGTCGGTCTCCAGCGGCTCCAGCGCGCGAACCACCGCCTGACCGACATGGCCGGCACCGAACAACCACAGGGTCGCGCGTTCCGCCTCCACGGTCGCCAGCCATTGCTCCAGCGGCCTCGTGTTCCCGGCGTTGAGCGTTTGGTAGCGCAATCGTACCGAGCCGCCACAACATTGTCCGATCGCCGGACCCAGCGGGATGGTCTCGGTGTCCGGTAGCGTCCGATGATCCAGCATGCCGGCGCGGGCCCGGGTGATCGCACCATGTTCCAGCGCGCCGCCGCCGATGGTGCCGATGATGTCGCGCGCGAAGACCAGCATCGCCGCATCGCCATCTCGCGGCGCCGAGCCGGCGGCTGCCTCAATGGCAACCAGCACGGCCGTCTCGCCGAGCGCCAGCCGCTCTTTCGCGGCATGGATCTGGCCCGAGAGCCCAGTCATGTCGTGCTCTCCCGGGCCCTCGTATCCTCAACCGCGGCGAGGACGCGCTCGGGTGTCGCCGGCATGTCGAGATTGGCGAGCAGTCGCCCGCCGGACAGGCTTGAAATCGCGTCGGAGATTGCGTGCGGGACGGAGATCGCCAGCATCAAGGGTGGCTCTCCCACCGCCTTGGATCGGTGAATGGTTTCCTCGACATTCTCACCCCGTTCCCACAGCGTGACCGTGAAGTGCTCGGGCCGGTCGCCGCAGGTCGGGATCTTGTAGGTCGATGGCGCATGGGTCGCGAGACGCCCCTCGTTATTCCAGAAGAGCTCCTCGGTGGTGAGCCACCCCATGCCTTGGATAAACCCTCCCTCGACCTGGCCGAGATCGATCACCGGGTTAAGCGACTTGCCAACGTCATGCAGGATATCAACCGCCAAGACCTTGGACTCGCCGGTCAGCGTGTCGATCGCGACCTCGGTTACCGCCGCGCCATAAGCGAAGTAATAGAAGGGTCTTCCCGACGCGGTCTCGCGGTCGTATTGGATCTTCGGCGTCCGATAAAATCCGGTCGCCGACAATTGCACCCGGTCGAGATAGGCGAGTTTCACCAACTCGGCGAAGGACAACTCATGATCGCCGGCTCTAACGCGATTGGCGCGGAAGGTCACATCGCTCTCGGCGACCCCGAAACGTCGCGCGGCGAACGCGACCAATCGCTCGCGGATGGTCCGAGCCGCCGCCAACGCCGCCATGCCGTTCATGTCCGATCCCGATGAGGCCGCCGTCGCCGAGGTGTTCGGCACCTTGCCGGTATTGGTGGCGCTGATCTTGATCCGGTCGAGATCGATCTGAAATTCCTCGGCCACGACCTGGGCGACCTTGATGAACAGGCCTTGGCCCATCTCGGTACCGCCGTGATTCAGATGCACGCTGCCATCGGTATAGACGTGGATCAGCGCACCGGCCTGGTTCAGGAAGGTGGTGGTGAAGGAAATCCCGAACTTCACCGGGGTCAGCGCGATGCCGCGTTTCAAAATCAGGCTTTTCGCATTGAAGGTTTCGATCTCGGCCCGCCGTTCGACATAGCGGGCGCTGGCGGACAATTCATCGATCAATTGATCGGCGACATTATCCTCGACGGTCATGTGATAGGGCGTGACGTCCCGGCCGGGCCCACCATAGAGATTGCGCCGCCGCACCTCCAGCGGATCAAGGCCTAACGCGCGGGCGATCGCTTCGATGACACGTTCTATCACCACCATGCCCTGGGGCCCGCCGAAGCCGCGAAAGGCCGTGTTCGAGACCGTGTTGGTCCGACATCGATGCGCGGTGATCTCGACATTATCCAGGTAATAGCAATTGTCGGCGTGAAACATCGCCCGGTCGACGATCGCGCCCGAAAGATCCGCCGAGAAGCCGCAACGCGCGGCCATGTCGATGGCCAGTCCTTGGATCACTCCATCCTCGCCGAAGCCGACATCGTAATCGGCGAGGAAGTCGTGGCGCTTGCCGGTCATGATCATGTCGTCGTCGCGATCGAGGCGCATCTTCGCGGCCCGCCCGGTCTTGACCGCCGCCAGCGCGGCCAGGGCCGCCCATTGCGAGGCCTGGGTCTCCTTGCCGCCAAAGCCGCCCCCCATGCGCCGGACCTCGACGGTGACCGCGTTATCGGGGCGGCCCAGGACCTTGGCGACGTTGTGCTGAACCTCCGAGGGGTGTTGGGTCGAACAATGCACCAGGACGTCGCCATCCTCGCCCGGGATCGCCAGCGAGACTTGACCTTCGAGATAGAAATGATCCTGGCCCCCGATCTCTATCCGTCCCTTGAGGCGCTTCGGCGCCGTCTCGAGGGCGCTATCAGGTTCCCCCCGGCGCATGGTGTGCGGGTCGAGGACGAAGGATTTCTTGGCCAGCGCGTCCTCGATGGTAAGGATCGCGTCCAGCGGCTCAATCTCGACCTCGGCGAGGCCGATGGCGGCGCGCGCCTGCTCGATGGTTTCCGCCGCGACGGCGAATAGCGGCTGGCCTTGGAAATGCACGACCCCGTCGGCAAGGCAAGGATCGTCATTAGTACCGGTTGGGCTGACATCGTTCTGGCCCGGAATATCGGTCGCCGTCAAAACACAAGCGACGCCGGGTGCCTCGCGTGCCTGTGACACATTAAGCTTGATGATCCGGCCATGGGCGATGGTCGATTTCGCGGCCACGACGTGCAGGCAACCCAACGGCTCGACGATATCGTCGATATAGAACGCCTCTCCGGTGACATGCTTGGCGCCGCTGTCATGGGGAAGCTTTTCGCGGACCCCGCCCTGGATCCGCGCGCTTGTAAAGGTTTGCGCCTCAAACACGCGTGCCTCCGTCCGCCGAGTCCAGGGCCAGCGCGCCAGGCCCGATGAGCCGGGTTTGGGTTTCCGCTTGCGTCGTTTCGATGAAGGCCTTGGTGAGCAGGTTGCGAGCCACGGAGAGGCGATAATCCGCCGAAGCGCGCATGTCCGAGATCGGTTGAAACTCCTCGGTCAGGGCATCTCGCGCGGCGGCGAGCGTGATCTCGTTCCAGGGTTTGCCGATCAGGGCCGCTTCGCAGGCCCGGGCGCGTTTCGGTGTTGCGGCCATGCCGCCGAAGCAGATCCGCGCCGATTGGAGCCGACCATTGGTGACGCTCAGATTGAAGGCCCCGAGCACGGCGGTGATGTCTTGGTCGAAACGTTTGGAGATTTTGTAACAGCGCAACCGTCCCGCCTGGGAGAGCGGCACACGAACCTTCTCCACGAATTCGCCGGGCTCCAGGTCCTGTTTGCCATAGGCGATGAAGAAATCCTCCAGCGGGATTTCTCGACTATTCTCGCCACGGCGAAGCACGAGGCGCGCGTCGAGCGCGATCAACGCCGGCGGCATATCTCCGATGGGAGAGCCATTGGCGATATTGCCGCCGATGGTGCCGGCGTTGCGGATCTGGCGGGACCCGATGCGCCGTATCAACTCGCCAAGATCCGGCGCGTGCTCGGCGATCGCCTCCAGGGCGTCCTCGTAGGTGACGCCGGCGCCGATCTCGAGTTCGCCATTCGTTATCGTCAGGCGCTTCAGGTCGTCGATCGCACCGAGATAGATCACCGGATCAAGGCGGCGGTGCTGTTTGGTGACCCAGAGCCCGACATCCGTCGCGCCCGCGAGCAGACAAGCCTCTGGATAGTCTCCCAGCAACTGAGAAAGATCGTCGATGCTTGTCGGCGCGAAGTAGCGGGTGCCGTCGGATACCAGCGCCAAGGCCCCGTCGGGTCCGATCGCGGCGAGACGCTCGGCGATGGAATCGCGGTCCAAAGGTCCGCCTTTAAGCGCCTGGGAAGGGCCCATCTTTCGAGCCGCCTCGATGATCGGGCCGTAACCGGTGCAGCGACAGAGATTGCCGGCCAGCGCGTCGTCGATCCGCCCGCGGTCCATCGCGCCGCCCTCTGCTTGCAAGGCGACCATCGACATCACGAAGCCCGGCGTGCAGAACCCGCATTGCGAGCCATGCGCCTCGACCATGGCGGTTTGCACCGGATGCGGCGCGCCATCCGCGGCTTTCAGGTGCTCGACCGTCAGGAGTTGCTTGCCGTTGAGGGTTGGCAGGAACTGGATGCAGGCATTGACGGCGCGATACCGCATGGCCCCATCCGAAAGCTCGCCCAGGACCACGGTGCAGGCGCCGCAATCGCCCTCGGCGCAACCTTCCTTGGTGCCGGTCAGGCGTTCCTCGCGACGGAGGTAATTCAGGACCGTCATGGTCGGATCGATATCGGAGATCCGGCGTTCTTCGTCTCCCAACAGAAAGCGGATCTCATCTCTCACCGGCTGGCTCCCTTAGCTTCCACGATAAGTGGAATAGCCGTAGGGCGAAAGCAGCAACGGCACATGATAGTGCGAGCCCGGCTCGGCGATCCCGAAACGGATCATCACCTCGTCCAGAAACGCCGGATCGGGGATCTCGATCCCTTGCGCCCGGAAATAGTCACCAGCGTGAAAAACCAGCTCGTACCGCCCGACGCGAAAAACGTCCTGATCCATTAACGGCGCGTCGCAGCGCCCGTCGTGATTGGTGACGGTATCGACCAGCGGCTCGCGTTCCTGGGAGAGGTCAAATAATTCGATCCGAACACCACTCGCCGGACGCCCCGAGGTTGTGTCGAGCACATGCGTCGTCAAGCGGCCCATCGCACTCTCCCAATCTGTCTTCAACTTGTCGGGCTGTTGTATCGAAGGAGACGGTCGCATGGCTAAGATTATCAGGAAATCCACGATAATTCGGAAATACTATCAAAATTATCGAGAAGGTGTGGCGGGGGAAGTCAATCCCCATTCCCGTATCCCTGGGCTTGACCCAGGGCCTCTTCCGCCGTTGGTTCCGTCTGACGCGGTGGGTCGAGCCCGGTTGGCCGGGGGGGCGGGGTCCTTCGACCATTTTGGAACTGGTGAAGGCCGGTGGAGGCGGCCCTGGCTTTCGCCAGGGATACGCGGAGGGTCGTATCCCTGGGCTTGACCCAGGGCCCCTTCCGCTGGCGGTTCCGCAAGGCGGGGTGGGGCGAGCCCGGTTGGTGGGGCGGGCGGGGTCCTTCGACCATATTGGAACCGGTGAAGGCCGGCGGAGGCGGCCCTGGCTTTCGCCAGGGATACGCGGAGGGTCGTATCCCTGGGCTTGACCCAGGGCCCCTTCCGCTGGCGGTTCCGCAAGGCGGGGTGGGCGGGGTCCTTCGACCATTTTGGAACTGGTGAAGGCCGGCGGAGGCGGCCCTGGCTTTCGCCAGGGATACGCGGAGGGTCGTATCCCTGGGCTTGACCCAGGGCCGCTTCCGCCGTCGGTTCCGCTTGGCCTTGCGGCGGCTTTGGAAGGCGGTGTTCATGGCGACGGGTTCCGTGCGAATATTTCCAACATCACGCCCCATCCGACCCTGGAGACATTCCCGATGCATCCGATCACCGAAATCACCCACCACCACGCCGAGTTGGGCGAGGTGATGCTGCACTATGTGACGGCGGGGGAAGGGCCTCCGGTTGTGCTGCTTCATGGCTGGCCGCAGACCTGGTGGGAATGGCGACATGTGATTCCGGCACTGGCCGAGCATTACACCGTGATCGCGCCGGATATGCGCGGCCTTGGCGACAGCTCTCGGCCGCTCGGCGGTTATGACAAGAAGACCGTCGCCGATGACATCTGGCGCCTGGTCAATGGGGAGATGGGCCACGAGACTTTCTATCTCGTCGGTCATGATTGGGGCGGGCCGACCGCTTATGCGCTGGCGGCGGCGCACCCCGACGCGGTGACCAAGCTGGTGATCCTGGATGTCACGGTCCCCGGTTGCGGCGGAGATTTCTCCGAGGGCGGGCGGCGCTGGCATCATCAATTCCATATGACACCGGATCTGCCCGAGGCGCTGATCGAGGGGCGCGAGGAGATTTATCTCGCCTGGTTCTACCGCACCTTCGCCTACCGGGCCGATGCGATTACCGAGGATGATCTGGCGGAGTATCTGCGCACCTATACCCAGCCCGGCGCGATGCGGGCCGGGTTCTCGTATTACCGCGAGATGCTTCGCGATGCCCGCGAGAACGCCGAGATCATCGCGCGGTTCAAGCTGCCGATGCCGGTGCTGGCGATCGGCGGCGGCGTCAGCTACCCACATGGCCGGGGGCGCGGTGCCCAGGCGGGGGAGTCGTTGAGGCGGGTCGCGGTTAATGTTCAATCCGAGGTCTTCGAGGCCTGTGGGCACTTCATTCCCGAGGAGGCGCCAGATCGTTTGAACCGACGCCTGCTTGAATTCTTCGCGGAAAAAGCCTGATGGTGGTTGATTCGGAGACCGTATCCCAGGCCCTCGCGGGTTTCGTCGCGGCGTCGCGCTGGGAGGACATGCCGGAACGGGTCAAGCACGAGGCCAAGCGGTCGCTGTTGAACTGCTTCGCCACCGCCTTCGCCGGTTGCCGCGATGACGCGGTGGAGATCAGCCTAGCATCGTTTGGGAGTTTCGGCGCGGCGGGCCAGGCGAGCTTGATTGGTCGCTCGGAGAGGGTCGACCCCTTGACCGCGGCGTTTCTCAACGCGGCGGCGGCCAATGTTCACGACTTCGACGACACGCATCTGCGCACGGTGATACATCCGGCGGCTCCCGTCGCGCCGGCCTTGTTGGCGTTGTCTGAAAAACGCCTGGTGAGCGGCCCGGCGCTGATCCAGGCGCTGGCGCTGGGCATCGAGGTGACCTGCCGGATCGGCAACGCGATCTCGCCAGGGCATTACGCCCGTGGCTGGCATATTACCTCGACTTGCGGGGTATTCGGCGCGGCGCTGGCGGCGGGCAAGGTCCTGGGGTTGGACGCGAGGCGGCTGGTCTGGGCACTTGGGAATGCGTCGGCCCAGGCCTCGGGGCTGGTGGAAACTCTCGGGTTCATGGCCAAGAGCGTCGGCGTTGGTGGCGCGGCTCGCGGCGGCTTGCTCGCGGCGGATCTGGCGGCGCGCGGCCATGACGGACCCGCCGCGCCGCTTGAGGGCACGCGTGGGTTTCTCAATGTGACCGGTGAAGCACCGGCTCTGGACGAGATCACCGAGGGGCTAGGGACTCGTTGGGAGGTGCTTTCCAACATTCACAAACCCTATCCCTGCGGCATCGTTCTGAATGCGGTTATCGACGCCTGCCTTGAGTTGCGCGGGAAAGGCCTAGCGCCGATCAAGGCCGTTGACACGATTACCCTGCACGGCCATCCCCTGTTGCGCCAACGCGCCGATCGCCCGGATGTCGCGACAGGCCGGGAGTCTCAGGTCAGTGCCCAGCACGCGGTGGCGATCACCTTGCTACGCGGGAAGCCCGGCCTCGCCGCCTTTACCGATGCAGCGGTCAACGACCCAGCGACCCTCGCGTTGCGCGAGACCGTGCGGCTGGTTGATGACCCCGATGGCGCAGTACCAGGGGTTCGGGTCGTGGTGGCCCTGAAGGATGGTTCGGAGCACGAGCTCATCATCGACCATGCGCGCGGCACCGATGAACGACCGCTCACGGATGGAGAGTTGGAAGAGAAATTTCGCGCGCTGGTCGCCGAGAAATCTCCGGCATGTGGCGAGGCGGATAAACTGATCGACGCGATCTGGAATTTGGACGGGCGCGAGGATGCGAGCACGCTGCTCCATTTTGCGCGTCCGACGACCCCATAACAAGATCCGATGGAAAGGATGGCGAGGCCATGGCGATTGAAATCACCCAGCTCATGCATGCCGGTATCCGTATTGGTCCGACCGAGGATGATGTCGAGAAGGCCAACGGTTTTTATGGCGGCTTGCTTGGCCTGCAGCGCGATGGGGAGCGCCCACATATTCCCTCGATCCCCGGTTTCTGGGTCAATGTGAAGGACGGTGACCGGGGCCAACAGATCCACATCATGGGCGCCGAGGGAATGTCCGCCGCGGCACGCTCGGAAAAGCACGACCCGACACGCCAGCACCTGGCTTTCGCGGTGCGGGATCTCGAAGCCGCGCGAAGCGAACTTGAAAACCAGGGTATCGAGTTCTGGGTCTATGAGGGCCTGGTGGGCCGTGGCTCCGACCAAGTATTTTTCGAGGACCCGTTCGGCAATGTCATCGAACTGCAACAGGATCCCGGCTGATCGAGGGGCGCGGAGTTGAATGATAACGTGGAGAAGCTATGACTAGCGTCGAAGGAATAGGGGCGGCGCTGGCCGGCATTCGCGTGCTTGAGATCGGCGGCGGTGTCGCGGGCGCTTATTGCGCCAAGCTCCTCGCCGATATGGGCGCGGCCGTGTCGCGGGTCGAGCCCGAGGGCGGTGACCCACTCGGCGAAATCATGCTTGATCCGAAGGAGCCGTCGACGCGTGGGCTTTATCTCGACTATCTGAGCGCCGGCAAGAAACGCATCTCCCGCGCCGAAGAGACCGGTGGCTATGATCTGCTGGTACTCGGCGAGTCGGCGGGCCGCCCCGAGGGACTCGCGACCCCGACCATCGCGACCCTTGATGTCAGCTGGTTCGGGCTCGACGGGCCTTACGCGGATTGGGCCGGAGGAGATCTCGTCGCGCAGGCGCTTGCGGGCCTCATCCAACCCGTTGGTCCGGTCGAGGGGCCGCCCTGCTTTCCCGGCGAGCACCAAGCCGCCTTGATCGGCGGGCTGTCGGCTTACTGCGCCGGTCTTTCGGCCTTGATCGGAGGGCGCCGCGAGGCACCGTTGCATTTCGAGGTGAGCATCCTGGAAGCCATCCTGATCAACGCGGATCTTCAAATCTGTCAGACCGTGGCCATGGGCGCGCCGGTACCGAGGATCGGCGTGAACCGGTTCGTGCCGACCAGCCCGGTCAGCATTCATCGTTGCAAGGAAGGGTGGATCGGGATCACCCCGCTGACCCCGGCGCAATGGCGGGCGTTCTGCGTCATCATCGGGCTGCCGGAGTTCGCCGATGACCCGGATCTCGCGCCGCAGCGTTCCCGCTATCCCCATGGCGATCGGATGGAGGCGGCCTTTGATGCGCGTTTTCCCCTCAAGACCGCCGTGGACTGGGCCGCGATGGGCCGCGAGGCCAAGGTGCCGATGGTCGTCGTGCCGGACGCGATCGGCATTCTCGAGCATCCGGTCTTCAACGCGCGAGACTCGCTCGCTGAATTCGCGATCGACGGCAAGACCTACCGCGTGCCCCGGACACCGTTTCGCTTGGAGAAGACATCACCGCGCTTGGACCTTGACGGCCCCGCGCCGAAATCCGACCTGACCGTGCCCGAGAGCGCCACGTTGCCGGACGCGCCGCTTGCGGGGATCCGGGTGGCGGATTTTTCCATGGGCTGGGCCGGGCCTCTGACCACCCGGATGCTGGCGGATTTCGGCGCCGAGGTGATTAAGATCGAGGCCGGACGCTATCCCGACTGGTGGCGTCATGTGGACTGGTCGCCGCAAGCAATCGCCGACAAGCAATTCGAGAGAAGCGAGCGTTTCTCGATGCTCAACCGGGGCAAGCAAAGCGTCAGCCTGGACCTGACCAATGCCGAGGGCCGAGATCTAGCGCGGAACCTGGTTTCGGGCAGCGATATCGTGATCGAGAACCAGGCTGCTGGCGTGATGGCGCGACTGGGCCTCGGTTACGCGGATCTCTCGGCGGGCCGGGATGATCTGATCATGCTGTCGATGTCGGCTTTCGGGGACGGCAATGTCTGGTCGGATACCCGGGCCTACGGATCGGTCCTGGAGCAAGGGTCGGGCATTCCGAGTTTCGCCGGGCGTCCGGAATGGCCGCCGACCATGGCGCATATCGCCTATGGTGATCCGATCGGCGGCATATACGGCGCGGCCTCGGTGCTGACCGCGCTGTTTCATCGCCGGCGCACCGGGGCGGGGCAGTGGATCAACAACACCCAGATCGAGGCGATGCTGCCGTTTACCACCCCGGCGCTTCTGATCCGCCAAGCGACCGGCCACGAACCAGTCCGGCGCGGCAATCGGCACCCCTCGATGGTTCCGCATGGGGTATTCCCAAGCGCCGGCGAGGATCGATGGGTCGCGATAGCGGTCTCTGGGCCGAAAGCCTGGCGCGGCCTGGCCAAAATACTGAGCCGAGAGGATTGGGCTGTTGACGCGCGTTTGACGAGCCTCGAAGCGCGCCGGGACATTGAGGACGAGATCGAGGCGGCGATTGTCGCCTGGTCCCGCACCCGCGATGGCGCCGAGGCAGCCCAGATCCTGCAGGCCGAAGGCGTGGCCGCGGCGCCGTTGCTCTGGATGGACCAGGTAACCGAGGACCAGCACCTGCGCGCGCGATCTTTCTTTTACGAGGTCGAACGCGACCATGTTGGCCATCAATGGCAGACCGGTCTGCCCTTGCGCCTTGACGGCGCGCGCTATCCCATGCGCGGCTTGGCCCCGTTTCTCGGGGGTGACAGCGAGGCGATCTTGACCGGGCTTTTGGACGTTAACGACGAGGATTATCGCCGCTTGATAGACGCGGGCGTTGTGAGTTTCGCGCCGACACAGCTTCGCGGCGGGTGACTGGGCTTGAATTTGATCGCGGGGAGCCGCGGGATCATTTCGAGAGGCAATGGATAATCCCGGCGACCGCCTCTTCGAGATTTTGCGAGTGAGTGCGCCCGGATTTCTTGCGAGGCGCGAGGTCGTGGTTGCCGTCGCCGAGCCACTGAACCTCGATCGTGTCCGCAAGGTCATAGCCGTCGACCTCCGCCTTGGTGCCAAACGGGTCTCGTTCGCCCTGGAGAATGAGCGTGGGCGTTTGCATGGTCGCTAGATGCTCTGTGCGAAGCCGGTCCGGTTTGCCCGGTGGATGAAAGGGATAGCCGAGGCAAACGAGGCTCGTAGCCCCAACCTCGTCGGCGATCAGCGAGGCCATGCGACCGCCCATCGACTTGCCGCCAATCGCGATCCGCGCCGAGGTAGCGGATGAGAACACCGCGCGCCAGGTCTCCAGCAGCGCTGGCTGACGGTCGGGCGGACGGCGTTTGCCGTCTTCCCGTCGGCGCATCATATACGGAAACTCGAAGCGGATGACGGCGATACCCGCCTCGGCGACTCCCTTGGCAATGGTGTCCATGAAGGGGGTGTCCATCGGCGCGCCGGCGCCATGCGCCAGGATCAGTGTGGTTGCCGCGTCGTCTGGTCCGTTCCGAAGCAGGTCAATCTCCTGGGTCATCGGATATCCCGAAGCGTATCGGCGAAGGCTTGCGCCAGCCCGTCGATCTCGGCATCCGTCATGACCGAGGAGAGGAAGCCGGAGCAGCGCGGCGAGAAGATGTATCCCCGATCGAGCATGCCTCGATGCACCCGTTTCGCGAGCGCGGCCTCCGCCGGCGCGGTGAAGGCGCTGCGATAATCGGTCATCGGGCGATCGTGGAAATGGATCTGGAACATCGCGCCGACGCCGGTTACCTGGCCCGGGCGGCCAGTGGTCTCGAAAGCTTGGCGCAGGCCAGCCCGGGCGCGTTCTCCCATGATCTCCAGACGTTGATAGATCTCCGGTGTCATCGCGGTCATGGTCGCCAGGCCCGCCGCCATGCTGACCGGATTGCCGGTAAAGGTGCCGCTGGAGGGATTCAGTGGCGCGCCGTCCTCGTGGCTAAAGACCGACATCGCGTCATCGGTGCCGGTGATCGCGCCGACGGGATAGCCGCCGCCGATGATCTTGGCGAAGGTCGAGAGATCCGGCTTGATGCCGAACCGTGCCTGGGCGCCGTGATAGTCGAGGCGAAAGGCGATAACCTCGTCGATGATGATCAGCGCGCCGATCTCGCGGGCCACGGCTTGGATCGCGTCGATGAATTCCGGGGTCATCTCGACCATGCCGATCTGGGTCGGGACCGGGTCGATCAGGATCGCCGCCAGGGTGCCCGCGTTGGCGCGGACCAGACGCGCGGCCTCCTCCGGCTGGTTGAGCGGCAGGACCAGCGTATCCTCCAGCACCGCCGGCGGGGTGCCGTGCACATGCGGCGTCGAGGCCGGCGCGTTACCCCAATTCTCGGGCGTTGAATCCAGGCTGACCTCGGCGTGGTCATACATGCCGTGATAGGCGCCCTCGATCTTGGCGATCCGATGCCGGCCGGTCCGCGCCCGCGCCGCCTTCAGCGCGATCATCACCGCCTCGGTGCCGCTGTTGCAGAAGCGGACTTTCTCCGACGCCTCAATACGTTCGCAAATCAACTCGGCGAGCTGGATTTCCAACTCCGTCGGAAAAGCGAAACAGGAGCCATTCGCGATCGCCGCGCCCACCGCCTCGACCACCGGGGGATAGGCGTGCCCATGGATAAGCGAGGCGAAGTTGTTCATCAGATCAAGGCGCCGAACTCCGTCGACATCCTCGATATAGGCGCCGACCCCGCGCTTGGCGTAGATCGGATAGGGATCGACCCAGGTCAGTAGCCGCGAGATCCCTCCCGGCAGTACCTGCTTAGCGCGGGCGAAGATCCCGGCGGAATTCGAGGTGTCTGATGGCCACATATTGATTGCTCCCCATTCGCGACGGACAAGCATGGCAAAGAGCCGGGGCGGGCGCAATTCAGTCCAACGGGTTTAAGAGCTCCTCGATGCAGTCTTCGATGGGATAATACGTTTCTCTCTTCCATCGTCATCCCGCGCTTGACGCGGGACCCACGCCTGAGAATTCCCACGTGAACACCATCCGGCAAGCAAACGAGATGTCACGTCGCGCTCCGCCACCCGTCACACGCCGCCGTCTCAGGCGTCGGCCCCGCGTCGAGCGCGGGGTGACGGAAAAAGCGGGGGTAAGTCTCTTGGACGGATGGCAATGGAAGGGAGAAACGCGAAGCGTCCGTATATCCCCTACAGCGCGGTGAAGAAGTCGTTGCCCTTGTCGTCGACGACGATGAAGGCCGGGAATTTCTCGACCTCGATGCGCCACACGGCTTCCATGCCGAGTTCCGGGTATTCCTCGACCTCGACCTTCTTGATGCTGTTCAAGGCCAGGATCGCCGCCGCGCCGCCGATCGAGCCGAGATAGAAGCCGCCGTGTTTCTGGCAGGCCTGGCGGACCACCGGAGAGCGGTTGCCCTTGGCCAGGGTGACGAAACTTCCGCCCGCCGCCATGAACGGGTCGACATAGGAGTCCATGCGCCCGGCGGTGGTCGGGCCGAACGAGCCCGAGGCCATGCCGGTCGGCGTCTTGGCCGGACCGGCATAATAGATCGGATGGTTCTTCACATAATCCGGCAGGCCTTGGCCGGAATTGATTCGCTCCTGCAGCTTGGCGTGGGCGATGTCCCGGGCGACGATCATCGGCCCCGAGAGGGCGACCCGGGTCTTGATCGGGTATTGGCTGAGCTGACGGCGAATGTCGAACATCGACTGGTTGAGATCGATCTCCACCACTTCGTCCGAGACCTGATCGGGGTCAACCTCGGGGATGTATTTCGATGGATCGGTTTCCAACTGCTCAAGAAACACGCCGTCGCGCGTGATCTTGCCGAAGGCCTGGCGGTCGGCGGAGCAGGAGACACCGAGCCCGATCGGACAGGAAGCGCCGTGCCGCGGCAGGCGGATCACCCGCACGTCATGGCAGTAGTATTTGCCGCCGAACTGCGCGCCGATGCCCATCTCGCGGGTCATCTGGAGAATGATCTGTTCCCACTCGATATCCCGATAGGCGTGGCCCGCCTCGCTACCCTTGGTCGGCAGGTTGTCGAGATATTTGGTCGAGGCGAGCTTAACCGTCTTGATGTTGAATTCGGCCGAGGTGCCGCCGATGACGATCGCCAGGTGATAGGGAGGGCAGGCGGCGGTGCCGAGGGTTCGGATCTTCTCGTCCAGGAATTTTTTCAGCGACTCGGGATTGAGGACCGCCTTGGTCTCCTGAAACAGGAAGGACTTGTTCGCCGACCCACCGCCCTTCTGGATGAAAGCGAATTTATACGCCTCGCCGGGTGTCGCGTAGAGCTCGATCTGGGCCGGCAGGTTGGTGGCGGTGTTCTTCTCGGTGAACATGTCCAGCGGCGCCAGCTGGCTGTAGCGCAGATTGTGATTGGCGTAGGTGTTGTAGATGCCGCGGCTCAGCGCTTCCTCGTCGTCAAAGCCAGTGAAGACGTTCTGGCCCTTCTTGCCCATGACGATCGCGGTGCCGGTATCCTGACACATCGGCAGGATGCCCGCCGCGGAGATGTCGGCATTCTTCAGCAGTTCCATGGCGACAAAGTGATCGTTCTTGGACGCGGTCTTGTCCTCGAGAATCGATCGCAGCTGCGCCAGATGCGCGGGCCTCAGAAGGTGCGAGATATCGCGGAACGCTTCTTCAGCTAGGCCGGTGATCGCGTCCGGCCCGACGGTCAGCACGTCACGCGACCCAAGCTTCTCAACCGCGACATCGTCGCTGGTTACGTGGCGATACTCGGTGGTGTCCTCGCCGAGCGGAAACATTTCGGAATACAGCATATCGGTCATGACGATCTCTCGCGTGCGCTACGTCGTGGGGCCGCCGCGCGATCGTGGCGTGACGGGTCGGCCGTCCTGGCCGGTTACTGCTTTTTACGGAACTGATCGAGGGAGACGACCTCGCCCGACCCCTTGGGAGTCTCACCGTCATTCTCGGCATCGGGATCCTCGATTTCGACCTGCGGGCCAAAGTCGTCGGTTTGAAGTCCCGGGGATTCTTCCGCCGCGGACTGGAACTGCAGGCCGAATTTGACAGAGGGGTCCGCGAAGCCGGTGAGCGCGGCGAAGGGGATGAACAGCCGTTCCCGCTTGTCGTTGAAGCTCAGCATGACCTCGAAGTTTTCCTCGCGGACCTCAAGATCCCAGAACTGGTATTGCAGGACGATGGTCATCTCGTCCGGATATTTCTCGGTCAGATAGACCGGTACATCAACCTCGGGATGCCGTGTCTTGAAGGTGATGTAAAAGTGATGATTCCCCGGCAGACCATGGGCGCCCGCCTGACGCAGCGCCTTGCGGACGACTCCGCGTAGCGCTTCTTCCACCATCATGTCGTACTTGAAGGCCTGTTCCGACATGTTTCCCCTCGACCTCTAGTTTCCGATACCCCGGCGTCGCCGGCGGAAGCGGGACGCTTCTGTTGCCAGGTGCGCCCCAAACCCCGCCATACGGTGCAAACCGCATGGACTTAATTAAGGCTACCCGACTGCTTACGCAGCGAGGCGCGCCTCAGCATAGTTGTCATTCGCAACTACAATATGGCCCGATATCGGTGGTACCATGCCGAGCGAAAGCTACATCTTTACCACGCGCGTCGATCCTATTTCGCCCCCTCGGGTTCCGCCGGAAAACCGTTCCGCCGGAGAGTTGGTGGAGGCGCCGGGTACCGCCCCCGGGTCCGCAACGCTTATTCCATGCTCCATTTATCGCCATAGTCGGCAAGCCGACGCCTAAACTTACAGGTACAAGGGGGGGCTTGAAAAGGTCTCGCGCGCGGCGAGTACATTCAGGCTAATCGTCGGCCCGTCCGAGCCAGGCCAGGACCCGCCGCCGGGCCTCGCGAAAGACCCAGTCCCAGTCGCCTTGATCGGGCGGAAACACGCGCTCGGTGGCGCTTAGAATGGCTTCCTTGTCGCCGATCATCGGTGGCCAGGACCGGGTGCGATCAACGATCACGGTTCTGGTACCCAACGCCGAGGCAAGATTGGCCGTCGTGGTCGACGGCGCCACCACGCCGTCGAGCACGCGACACAGTGCCGCGAGCTGCTCGAAATCGTTTCTAAGGTCGATGCCGTCCAGCTTGACGATCTCGGCGCCGAACAGGGTTTTCGCTTTTTCGATATCCTCGCGGTCATCATCGAATTGCAGACTGACAAAACAGCATTCCTTGATCGACAGCACCGGACCCCAGTACTCGATGATGGGGTAGAATCGGGCTCGGCTCGGCGTGATCAGGCCACTGCGCCAGAACAGGCCGATTACCGGTCGGCCTTGGGCGATTCGGGAAAGTTGCTCGCTCCAGGTTGATACCTGATCGGCGTCGGCCATTAGATATCCGCCCGGCGCGACTGGTTCCCGGTGATCTTCATCGAAGGCATGCGGCAGACTGGCGAGTTCGATATGGCAATTGGGGGAATTTTCGTCCCGGGAGAGCCAGGCGTAATTGAAATGCGGATGCTGACCAACGACCCGACGCGAGTAGGCGGAGATGGTGGCGTCCGGGAGTGAGCGCGCGAACAACGTCACCAACCTGGGGTCGGTCTCGATGGTCACCGCCGCCGCCTCGCGGATCAGACGCGGGAGATACGCGCCGAAAAAGAACTGGTCGCCGACGCCTTGCTCGCTGCAGACCAAAATGTGTTTGTCGGCCAGCGGCTCGCCTTGCCAGCGTGGCAGCGTGAGGTTGCGTTTCGGGGAATCCGGAATTGCCGGATCCAGGCGCGCCTCGTAAGCGGCCCAACCTTCGCGGTAGCGGCCAAGCGCCAACAAGGTGAAAGCGCGATTGAGCCGAAGCTGGGCCGTGTTCGGATCCAGTGCGATGGCTTGGTCCATGTAAACCAGCGCCTCGGCCTCGCGCTGCAATTCCGCCAACGCTTCGGCAATATTGGCGAGGACCGAGGCATCGCCGGACGCAAGCCGTGTCAAATGCTGGTTGAGGCGGATGGCGGTCTCGAATTCATGCTCGAAATGCGCAAGTCCCGCGAGCTCGGCGAGGAGCCGCGGATTGCCGGGCGCCAGCGCGAGGCCGCGCTTCAAGACCCGGATGGAGGCGTTGGATTCGCCCAGGTCGCGCAGCGCGCGGGCCCAGCCGATCGCAGCGATGTCCAATGCCGGCAGCCGCGTGGAGATCTCCGCGAACAAGTCCGCCGCCTCGTTAAACCGCCCAGCCGCGTGATGCGCGCCGGCGAGATGCAGCTGGATCTCCGGATCGCCCGGATGATCGGCCAGCAACCGCGCCAGTCGCGCCCGCGCCTCGCCCAGCCGTCCACGACCAAGCAGGTTAAGCGCCGCGTCGAGTTTCGGCCTTTCGCTCGCGGGTATCATTCGGGTTTCACCTGGCAAGAGACGAGATCATGACAAGATATAGTGGCTGAAAACGTCTAAATCACAAATTTTAGCGTATCGATGCTTGCGATCAGGCGTTACTCATTAGAGAATGCCAGGCGTGTTTCGCGGCGAATTCAGCCTAGGATTAGACAGAGGTTACAGGTGCGGCAATATCTCGACCTGATGCGATTGGTGTTGGAGACCGGCGCGGACCGGGAGGACCGGACGGGTACCGGCACTCGCTCGATTTTCGGCCATCAGATGCGCTTTTATCTGGCCGAGGGATTTCCCTTGTTGACCACCAAGAAGCTGCATCTGAAATCGATCATCCACGAGCTGCTCTGGTTTCTTTCGGGGGATACCAATATCCGCTATCTCCAGGATAACGGCGTGCGGATCTGGAACGAGTGGGCGGACGAGAACGGCGATCTTGGTCCGGTCTATGGGGCGCAATGGCGCTCTTGGCCGACGCCGGATGGCGGCACGGTCGATCAGATCCAAAACCTTATCGCCGACATCAAGCGCTCGCCGACCTCGCGCCGCCATATCGTTACCGCTTGGAACCCCGGCGACATGCCGGACATGGCGCTGGCGCCCTGTCATTGTCTGTTTCAGTTCTACGTCGCCAACGGCAAGCTTTCCTGTCAGCTCTACCAGCGCAGCGCCGATATCTTTCTCGGCGTGCCGTTCAATATCGCGTCCTACGCGCTGTTGACGATGATGGTCGCGCGGGTCTGCGGGCTGCAACCCGGCGAGTTCATCCATACCCTCGGCGACGCGCATCTCTACAGCAACCATCTCGACCAGGCACGCTTGCAGCTGGAACGCGCGCCGCGGGAATTGCCGGCGATGGCGATTGACCCGACGATCGATGACATCTTCGACTTTGCCTACGAGAGTTTCGACCTCCTTGGCTACGATCCCTATCCGCATATCCCCGCCAAGGTCGCGGTCTGAGAAACCGGATACCCATCATGTCGATCAACGCTCCCGCCATCGTCATCGTTGTCGCGGTCGCCGATAACGGCGTGATCGGGGCGGATGGAGGCATGCCTTGGCGCCTGTCGGGTGATCTCAGGCGGGTGAAGGCGCTGACCATGGGCAAGCCGCTGATCATGGGGCGGCGCACCTATGAGTCGATTGGCCGTCCGCTTCCCGGTCGCAAGACAATCGTGCTGACCAGCGATCCCGCGTTTGATGTCGAGGGTGTGACCGTCGTGGCGGATTTCGACGCGGCGTTGGACGCGGCGAGAATGGCGGCGGCGGAAATGGGAACGGATGAGATCATCGCCTTCGGCGGGGCCGGGATCTATGCGCTCGCTCTTCCGGTGGCGGAGCGTATTGAGTTGACCGAGATCCACGCCCGTCCCGAGGGCGATACGCTGTTCCCGGAATTCGAGCGTCAGGAGTGGCGGGAGGTGTCTCGCGAGACCCACCCCGGCGGTTCGGACGAGCCGCCACATGACTACGTCACCTTGGCTCGGGGCGTTTAGCGCGGGCAATTGGCGGGAGGGCTACCGGTGAGTGACGGCGGGCGAGGCGAGACACCAACCATCCGGGCAATGCGCGAGAGTGATGGCGGGCCTGTCTTCGAGATCTATCGTCAGGGTATCGCGACCGGACACGCGACCTTCGAGAAGGATATTCCGGCGGATTGGGTGACCTGGTTCGCCTCGCGTTTGCCCCATGGTCGGCTGGTCGCGGAAAGCGCGGGCCGGATTGTCGGGTGGTCGGCGCTCTCACCGGTTTCCGCCCGCGCCGTCTATGTCGGGATTGGCGAGGTCAGTGTCTATGTCGCCGACGGGGCGCATGGCCTGGGTGTCGGGCGCGCTTTGCTCGGTGCCCTGGTCGAGGCTTCCGAGGTCGCCGGCATGTGGACCCTGCAAGCCAGTATCTTTCCAGAGAATCAGGCCAGCGTGGGTCTGCACGAGCGTTTCGGTTTCCGCCATATGGGCACCCGCCGGCGGATCGCCTGGATGAGCTATGGCCCGATGGCCAACCAATGGCGAGACACTGTCATCCTGGAGCGCCGCAGCGTCGTCGCGGGGATCGAACCACCCCATGTCGAGGGATCGCGTTAAGCCGTTGGAAGACGCGGCTGGGATTAATCGGTGTCGCGTCGCGCCATGGAAGAGCTGCGTGTGGATGTCGCGGGAGCACGGCCCGCCGCCGCCGGAAGCAGCGCGCGAGCGCGGGCGCGGAGCGGGCGGGGCTTGGTGGTGGCGTAAATTTGCTTGCTGGCCTCGATGATCACCACGCCGCCGAGCTGTTTGAACCAGCGGGCGCCGATATCCTCGATCCCATAGGCCGAGCGCTGCACGATGCGCCAGGGATAAGGCGGCACATAGAGCGCCCGCGTGGTTAGGGTCGGGGTGAACATATTGGCCCGGAGCAAACGCGAAAGTTGGAACGATGAATAGGGATGGCCGTGGCCGAAGGGTGTCCGCTCAAGCCGCGCCCAGAGCCCGGCCCGGTTTGGTACCACGACCAGCAGGCGGCCATTGCCGGTCAGGACCCGCCAGATCTCGTGCAGCATCGGGCGGAGTTGCTCGCTGCATTCAAGACCGTGAACCAGCAGAACCCGGTCGACCGACACATCCTCGAGAGGCAGCTCGCCCTCCTCGGCGAGCGCGACGAGGCCTCGCCCTTCGCTTGGCCAGTGCAGGACGCCCTGCTGGGCCGGCATCAGCGCGAAGAGTCGTTCCGCCTCGTCCCGGAACGGTCGCAGATACGGCGTTGCGTAGCCCAAGCCGAGCATGGTCATGCCACCGACATTCGGCCAGATCCCGCGAATGCGCCGGCGAATCAGGCGCCGTGCCACTTGGCCCAGCGGGCTGCCGTAAAAATCCCAGAGATCGACGGCATCGTTATACATATCGGCTCCGTCGCGGCGGGTCGCCTCAGACCCGATAAGTCTTGATCAGATCCGGATCCGGCTCGATCCCGAGGCCCGGCCCGGACGGCACGCCGAAGACGCCGTCGACCGGGTCATAGACACCGGGATAGAAATCGGCCTCGGGGGTGATGAAGATCCGCTCGATCAGGCCGGGATTGGGCAGCGCTTGGGCGAGATGCAGGGTGGCCAGGAAACCAGGGCCGAAATACGGCGAATGCGGCATGATCTGCACGCCGAACGACTCGCACAACGCCGCGACCTTGCGAAACTCTGTGATGCCGCCGACCTTGGTGACGCTGGGCTGGGCATAGTCGACGGCGCCGGCCTCCAGCATGTTGCGAAACTCAAAGCCGGTGCAGGCGTTCTCCCCCGCCGCGACGGCCACGCCGGTATCCTCGCGCAGCTGGGCCAGGGCTCGGAAATCCTCCGGCGGGTTGATCGGCTCCTCGATCCAATGCAGGTCGTATTCGGCGAAGGCCAGGGTCATCTCCCGCGCCTTCTCCGGCGTCCAGGGACAGTTGGTATCGACCATAATCTTCAGATCCTCGCCGCCGGCCTCGCGGGCGGCCCGCACCTCGGGCACCGCGATCTCATGCAGCTTTGCGAGGCCATATCCAAGGCTGGTCGCGTGATTGACCCGATCGGCGACAAGCTCCGGATCCTCATAGCGGAACAGGCTGGCATAGGCCGGGACCTTGGTATCGCCCGAGGCGCCGAGCATCTGATACAGCGGTATCCCCGCCGCCTTCGAGGCGATATCCCAGAGCGCGATATCCATGCCGGAAATCGCGAACATGGTGATCCCGTAGCGCCCGAATATGTGCAAGGCCCGCTGCAGGTCATGGCTGATCCGAGCGATGTCCCGGGGGTCGCGGCCGATCACCCGGGGCGCGACCATGTGCTTGACCGCCTCGGCGACGGCACGGCGGCATTGAAACGAGAACGCGTCGCCCCAGCCTGTGATGCCGGCGTCGGTTTCCACCTTGATCAGACAGAAATCAAGCTTGCCCCAGTTGAGGAACCCCACCTCGCCCTGCTTGGAAACACCCCGATCAAAGGGCATTTCGAGCTCGATAACCTCCACATTTGTAATCTTCATGTCTCTCGCCTCCGCTAAGTCCGCCGGATCATAGCCCCGGCCCTGGTCGATGCGAAAGGTTGATGCTAGGTTGCCGCTCCCGTCAGAGACCGCCCGCGAAACTAACGGAGAGAGCCACATGGCCCCGTTCGAGATCATTCTGGTTCCCGCGATGTCCGACAATTACGTCTATCTGGCGCATGACGCCGATACGGGCGTGACCGCCGTCGTCGACCCCTCGGAAGCAGAGCCCGTGGAAGCCGCGTTGACGGCCCGGGGCTGGAAGCTGACCCATATTCTCAACACCCATCATCATCTCGATCACACCGGCGGCAATGCCTGGCTGGCCGAGAAATACGGCGCCACTCTGATCGGTCCGAAGTCGGAAACCGCGCGGATCGCCAACATGGATATCACCGTTGTCGAGGGCGATACCGTCGATGTCGGTGGCCATAAGGGCGCGGTCTACGAGACGCCGGGTCATACCAAAGGCCATATCGCGTTCTGGTTCGCGGATTCCGACGCGCTGTTTTGCGGCGACACTTTGTTCGCGCTGGGTTGCGGGCGGGTCTTCGAAGGCACCATGGAGCAGATGTGGGACTCGATGTTGAAGCTGCGCGCGGTGCCGGGGACCGCGCAAGTTTATTGTGGTCATGAATACACACTCTCGAACGCGCGTTTCGCGCTCAGCGTCGACCCCGACAACACGCGCTTGCAGGCCCGTGTCCACGAATTCGAGGTCATGCGCGAGCGCGGCCAACCGACGATCCCGACGGTCCTGGCGGATGAGTTGGACACCAACCCGTTCCTGCGGGCCGACGACCCGACGCTCGCCGCCGCGATCGGTATGCCTGGCGCCGACCCCGTCGCGGTGTTTGGCGAGGTGCGTACCCGCAAGGACAATTTCTGATTTAAGGCCAGCGCGATCCGGGCATTGTGTCCGGCATCCAATCCAACCCGTATCTTTTAGAGGCACGCGTGATGAAACTCTTCCATGGTGGCGGCTCGCCCTTTGTTCGCAAGGTGATGGTGGTGGCCCACGAGACCGGCCAGGTCGACAAGTTGGAGCTGCTGAATGGCGGCACCACGCCGATCGAGCCCAACCCGGAGCTGACCAAACGGAACCCGATCGGCAAGATCCCGGCATTGATCCTCGATGACGGCACCGCGCTGTCGAACTCGCCGGTGATTTGCGAGTATCTCGACAGCCAGCATTCCGGCGCCAAGATGCTTCCGGCCTCCGGCGCGGCGCGTTGGGAGGCTCTGCGGCTCCAGGCGATCTGCGACGGCCTGATGGATGCCGCGGTGAACAACCGCTACGAGACCAT
>JADHLJ010000271.1 GCA_016780745.1 Alphaproteobacteria bacterium
GTCGACCTCCAGGCCGCCATCAACCGCTTCGTCGCCGAGACCAACGAAAACCCCAAACCTTTCACATGGACCGCCGATCCCGACAAGATAATCGCTGCCGTCAAAAGAGGGCACCAAGTGTTAGATTCCTTCCACTAGCCTCGAAATGTGGGCTTAATGAAAAAACCATTCGGCGCTGGACCCAGGACGATGGACCGATCAAAGCTCATCAGTCCAACATTGATACTGTGGTGGATTTTTTTGAAACGCGGGGATGCGACGTGATGTCGTTTGGGGCAAAATCGTCAACCGTCGCTTCGGTACACTTGCCGCCGGAAATGCTTGATCGCCTCTCCAAGCGTTATCTTAATGTCAAAACGCTCGGAGAGGCAGCTCGGGAATCGCGGGATTATAATGTGATCGTCGCGAACTTGTTAAAAGTCTCCCCGAGAATTGCGACCATTTACCGTCAAGACGATCAATTGTTCTTCCAGTCGATCAAGGGCGATATTCCATGGGCGTCGGAACAACATTCCGGCACGCGGGTTGTCGATTTTCCGGATCCACCATTGATCCAATCGATTTCAGAGCGAAACTGGCGTGCTCTTTTGACAGGAGAGCCTTCATTTTGTTTCGTCACCTACGACGATCTATCCTGGATAGCGCTAACCGTTCCTACGCGGCGTGCTGGGAGGACAACTGGTCCCTTTGAATTGACGGTGACGACGGCGATGCGAGGTATTCCCGACCTACTTTGATAAATTCCAACGCATCGTAGGTAACGAAAATCGGTGCCTGATACACAAACGTCAGGGGGATTTCCCGTCCCGCCTTTATCCAAGTTCCTCCAGGTTCGTGAAATAGTAGTCGATAGCGTTTTGCCACGCCCTTGTCTTGGATTGGTTTTTCTATCAGGCCAATAATGTGATCGGCAGCCCACAATTCAACGCCGAGAGAGCGACCGATCAGCGGGAGGAGCGGGACGAGAAGTGTGGAAAGCTCTGACTTGCGGTAATCTCCGCGAATCCAAATTCCGCCGGAAAACTGAACTTTGCCCCGAATAGCGGTGAGCCATGCCAACGCCCTGCCGGAGGCGGTCATTCGGTCCGAGGTTCCATCGTCGTATGTTCCGACTTCATGCAGAAAGTCGGCCATCGAACGCTTTCCGGTGTCGTTCAGGGCCCCCGCATAGGTCGCCACCGGACTTCCGTCCACGGACACGATCAGCGAGAGTCCGCGTTGTGCGCTACTATGTCGAGGATGATATCCGCCAAAACTCATAGCGCCATCTCGGTCGACGGTCTGATATTCTTCAAATCCACCGTGAGCTGTAATTTCGGCGCCAAAGTCCTTCAGGCAAGCTTGAGCTTTACCTAATAGATCAAAAACCAATTGTGATGCCTCTGCTTCGATGTTTGTCCTGAAGATCATCGTTACCCTCCTCCATGATGGTCGGTAAAGAAGGGCTCATGTGCGCGGACATTTCACTTTTTCCTTCGAAGTCGAAGGAATTTTTTTATCTCTGTTAGGTTGTGTTACGGGTGAGATCCAAACTCGGTGGATTGGCGAGCGGACCGCCCCCAGGAATACAGTAATTTTGCTCCATCACGGGGTAACTCAACTGGCCGAGATAACTGTTGGCATCGATCACCGATTGTCTGACAGGCCAATGACAATCCCAGGCCACCATTACCTCGGAAGCCCGTCGATTGGATGGACTTACCTATTAGCGTTGAGGCCCGAAGGCGTTCACGGGCCGAACTCATAACCCAGTTATAGTGCGGTGAAAATGTCGCGACAAATTTGTGGAGGCGGCTAAAGGCCTAAACCCCCATCTCCGCCGCTTTTTTGCGGAGGATGAATTCCGGCAGGCTTTGGCCCATGGAATGCTCGTACATCAGGGCCGGGCGGCTTGGGTTGAACGGGATGTCGAGGGCGGCGCGGACCTCGTTTTCCAGCTCGTCGCGCAGGGCCACGATCTCGTCCCCGCCCAGATGATCGGTATAGACGAAGGAGCGATAGCCTTCCTCGGGGATGCCCTTGTAGTAATCGGCGGTCGTTGAATAATCGACCTCGCGCGCGTGGAGGCGATCGCCGGTCTGGGGCTGCGTGTAGGTCCAAACCCCTTCGGCTTCTTCGCTCGGCACGGCGAGATCATGATACGGGGTTCCGGGATACGGCGTGATCACCGTGCAGTCGAAATCATCCACCTTCATCTCGATCAGCCAATCGCGAATCGCGCGGATCGACTCCCGGGTTTCGCCCGGATGGCCACAGGACATGAGGGCCTTGATCTTCATGCCATGCTTGCGGGCGATTTCAACCGCGCGGGTGTTGTCCTCGCGGGTCGCGCGTTTCTGGATATTGACCAGGATGCGCGGATCCGCGGCCTCGAAACCACAGAGCAGCCAGCGGAAACCGGCCCGATACATGGCTTCGGCCTGCTCATCGGTAAACAATTCCGCCTTGATGAAGCCACGCAGCCGGAACTCGACCCCACGCTGTTCCTGCAATTCGGCGAGGCCGTTCATCAGCGCGACGATGTTGGGATTCACGTTCAATTCGTCGTCGTAGAACATGAAGCCGGTGAAGCCGTATTTCTCGTGCAGGTCGGCGACTTCCTGGACGATGGACTCATGCGAGCGGGTGCGGATTACCCGAAGGCTGCGGCTGAACCTGCCGCCACAGAAACCACAGGCGAAGGGGCAGCCGAGCTGGGCGATGAGGCTGGTCGCGGGGAAACCCTCGATACTGTATTTATAGGTCGAAAGATCGATCAGATGCCGCGCCGGAGGCGGCGTGGACTCATAGAGCTCGTCGGTCAGAAACAACTCACTCTTGTGGTCGTCGCCGTCGATGAATTTGGGCGCGTCGTCGCGCAAGGCCGCGAAAACCGCGATCTCGCCGTCGCCGGCGCAAAGAACATCGAAATTCTCTTCGAGCTTGCGCACCGCGCGGCTGGCCCGCCCGCCGATGCGCTTGGACTTAAGCTCTTGCGCGCGGCCGGAATAGGCGAGTGCCACATGCGCGCCGCCGAGAACAAGCTTCAGGTTCGGGCGAAGGTCGCGGATACGGTCGCGAATCTTGAAAACGCTCGGCAATTGGGGCGTCGTGACGGTGATACCAACGGCGTCGTAATCGTTTTCAACGACTGCGTGGCCAACCACATCCAGGAAGTTGGCGATCCCCGAAAGATCCAGCACGTCCACGCCATGACCGGCGCGCTCAAGCACCGCCGCGATCTTCAGGACACCAAGGCTTGGAAAAACGCGATCGTCCAGCAGGAACTCCGAGGGCGGAATGACCAAACAGACCTTGCGCTTGTCCCCGACAGGGCTCCGCCAAGGCGCTTGCTCGGGAGTCAGGCTGCGCCGCGCGCGTGAAACGGTTTGAATTGCCATTGATTCTCGATCAGGTCGCGAATTGCATGGGTACGAAACACCTATAGCAGAAACCCCGTGTCTATTCCACGCGCATCGGATTGGGAGGCCATGGGAACAGCGCCGGGATGTTGAGAGGACTCTCGCGGTTTAGATGTTGATCGGCGAATGTAAGCGCTTAGGGTAGGCGACCCGTTCCAAGGACGGGAGGCGTGACGGAGGCGAGGGCCGGGTGACAACGAGCGGCACTGACGAGATAGCACTGATCGAGAAAATGCGTGCCTTGCATGGTTTCTTGAACGATGGCGCGTTCTTCGAGTCGGTCGAGACATTGGAATGCTTGCTGGAAATGTCCGGCCCGGGTTTCACGCATCAGACCAAACTGTCCGCCACCGTGTCATTCCACAAGCACCTGCTTTATCTCAAGCGCTATCACGAGAAGTTTCGCGCCACCGACTTGGACCGCGGGCTTCGGGTCGCGGGTCTCAAGATCGCCCAGCTTATCCGGGGATGCGTGGAGAAACTGGACCCCGGTGACCCGTCCGACCTTGGTGCGCTGTGTCTGATTGTCAGGGCCGAGGGCGCCATAGTGGCGGGGGAACATGACGAGGCGTTGGCGATACTGCCGCGCGAGCGGGATCGGTATATGAGTTTCCTCGCCGCCGAATGCCTTGCCCAACTCGGGCGCCGCGAGGAGGCGCTCGGTCTGATGGAAACGGCCAGGAAACTGCCCTCGGTGGTCGGTTACGTGGAGCCGAATTGGGACTATCTGAATACCGCGGCCGATCGTGGGGAGACCGAGATAAGGGCCAAGAAAATCCGCTCCAAACGGTGGCTTTCCAGAACCGATGTTCCTCTGGAGAAGATCCTGGACGACCAGCTTATGCGATGGACCGGTGGGCCGCGCTCGCTGATCGCGCGGGATGACAGGATTGTCGCCGTCGGCTCGTGTTTCGCGCTGAATCTTTCCTACGCGCTGACCGATCTCGGGATGGATGCCCACGCCCTGCCGTTTTCCGAGGAGATCAACAACACGCATGTGAACCGGTTGTTGTTCGAGCAACTGCTGGCATTCGATGATACCGGCGAGGACGGCACCTTTCAGGGGCAGTCGCTTGCCGACCTGCATCGATTGATCGCCGAGGCGAAGGTTTTGATATTCACCTGCGGAACATCCGTTGGGTTCTTCAAACCGGACGGCGCGCCGGTGGTGCCGGGGGGCGAATACGCCAATATCAACGCGGTGTTCTTTCGCGAGAACGTCGCGCGCAAGATAACCGTTGCCGAGAACACCGCCAATCTGCGCGCGATCGTCTCGGCGGCGCGGAAGATCAATCCCGAGATTGCGATCATCCTGACCGTCTCGCCGGTGCCGCTTGCCCGGGCGTTTGATGAGGATTCCGCGGTCGTGGGAGATTTCCTGTCCAAGTCCACCCTCCGGGTCGCCATTGACGAGTTGATGGGGGATGGGGAGCCGGGACTGTATTACTGGCCGTCTTTCGAGATCGCGAAATGGATCTTGCCGCATTACGGACGCGAGCTGCCGGATGATCTGTTTTTCGGCGCCGATGACGGGGTGTCGCGTCACCCCTCGCGCGAAATGGTGCGCGAGATCATCGGCGCGTTCCTCCAATACTCCATGAAGGAAGAGCTCGGTTGAGATGCGGGTCGCCTTGTTGTCACGGCGCGCGCCTTAACGCAGACTATCGTCTCGAGCGTTGCGCGATCCCAAGGAGGCGGCGATGCCGGATACATCTAGCGAAGATACCCTGACCATGTTGATGGCGGACGCCATGCCGCTCTCGATTGAGCCGGTTGAGATTGACGATCGCCGTGTCGGCCTCGTCATTGTTGACGAGGTCAACGGCTTCGCGACCGTGGGTGCCGGGAACCTGGCGCCGCCGGTCGAGAGCGATCAGGTCAGCACGATGGTGCGCGAGACCGACCGGCTGGCGCGGGAGTTTAGTAATCGCGGCTGGAGCATCCTGGCGTTTCTCGACACCCATGTGCCGGGCAAACCGGAACCGCCCTATCCGCCGCATTGCGAGGCGGGGACCGGCGAGGAGGACCTGGTCCCGGAACTTGCCTGGCTTGAAAGTGATCCGAACGCGATCTTGGTGCGCAAGGACTGCATTAACGGCTTCATCGGGGCGATCCAAGCGGACGGCTCCAACCGGGTTGTTGACTGGGTTAACCAGAACCGGCTGCAAGTGGTGTTGGTGGTGGGTATCTGTACCGATATCTGCGTCATGGATTTCGTGCTTACGATCCTGTCGGCCCGCAATCACGACATGATGTCAGGCTTGGAGGATATCGTGGTTCACGCTCCCGGATGCGCCACCTATGACTTGCCGCGCGCCACGACCCGGGAGCTGGGCCTGCCCGAGAGCCTGTCGCATCCCGGCGCCGCGGCGCATCACATGGGGCTGTATTTCATGGCTTCGCGTGGCGCCATGCTGACCGATACGATACGGTTCAGCGCTTCGCCATCTCCGTAGGTTTGATCACCATGCCCGACAAATCGATACAGCCCATCGATCACCCCGCCGCCTGGACGGTCCCGCGCCTCGGCGGCAAGGAGGCGATTTCGATTCCCCTGACAGACCGCCATATCGCGGCTTTCGAGGCCGCGCTGGAGTCGCTCAAAAAGGTTTGCGACGACCATGACGGGATTACCAGCGAGCGTTTTCCGCTGGACCCGATCGCCGATGACGTAGCCGCCTGGCGCGGCGAGATGCGCGAGGGGCGCGGTATCGTCATCCTGCGCGGCCTGCCGGTCACGCGCTATGAACCCGAGGATCTCAAACGCCTCTATCTCGGCCTTGGCAGCCATCTCGGTCGCCCGGTCTCCCAGAGCAACATGGGCGATTTGATCGGCGAGGTGGTCAATATCGGTGGCAAGGACAAGCGCGAGCGGGCCTATCGCAACAGCCGAGAGTTGAAGCTGCATACCGATCGTTGTGACCATCTGGCGATGCTCTGTGTGCGCCCGGCGATCGAGGGCGGGGTCAGTGGTTATGCCAGCGCGCTTACCATTCACAACATCATGGCGGCGGAGTGCCCCGATCTCTTGGCCTTGCTCTATCGCGGCTATCACCATCACCGGTTCGGCGAGCAACCACCCGGGGAGCCGCCGGTGACCAGTGAACGGATCCCGATATTCTCGGTGACCGATGGCGTGCCGAGCGTGATCTATATCCGAGGCTATATCGATCTGGCCGTCGAGGAAGGTCATGTCACTCTGACCGACGACGAGCTCCGTGCCCTGGATACCATGGACGAGATCTCCAACCGTCCCGAGGTGCGGCTGAATTTCGTTCAGGAACCCGGCGAGATCGTGCTTACCAATAACTGTTTGTTGCTGCACACCAGGACGGCCTTCGAGGACTCGGACGACCCGGCTTTGCGCCGGCTTCTGCTGCGGCTTTGGCTGCGCGAGGACGACCGTCCGATGGCGCCCGGCGTATTGCTTCACAAGGGGCGGGCCGGCATCGAGAAACGCGCGGGCAAGGGAACGTATTACAAGGGCCAGACGGCGGCCTCCTAAGGCGGCGAGGCGCGCCAAGAGGTGAGCGCAAGGTGGTCGTCGAAGATTGCGTCCGCCCCGGTGGTGGGTTTATTGTCCGTTAACACAGACGGAGCCGGCCCTTAATGACTTCTCGTCCCGCCATAATAGGCGTTGTCGGCGCCATTGTTGTTCTAGCGGCGGTTCTGCTGAACTATTTCATTT
>JADHLJ010000272.1 GCA_016780745.1 Alphaproteobacteria bacterium
GCGCTTCAGGCGTCGGCCCCGCGTCACGCGCGGGGTGACGGAGCGAATTTACCAGCTTCCCCCCCTCACCGCGCATCCACCAACCTGATCGGCTTCTGGCGCTTTTCCACCTGGGTCGCCTCCGCAGTAGCGCCCGGCTCAACAACCTCCGCCGCCACCGCGACGCCGAGGCGTTGACGCAGCAAAGCCGCCACGCGCTCGGCCAATCCTTCATGGGCACCGCCAGTCGCCGTCTCGCAAACCACGGTCATCTCGTCGCGGCCGCCCGCGCTCTCGACCCGGCAAACATATTCGCCGCCGAGTTCCGGCACCTCGCGCAGGATGGCGGCGATGCCGGTGGGGTAGACGTTGATGCCGCGCAGCTTGACCATGTTGTCGCTGCGGCCCTGGAAACCGGCGAGCCGGCGCAGGGTGAAGCCGAGGCCGCCCTCGCCCGGCAGGATCGTCGAGACATCCTTGGTATCGAAACGGATCACCGGATAGACGCTGTCCTTGAACAGCACCGTGTCGCAGATATTGCCGCGCTCGCCATCGGCCACCGGCGCGCCCGTATCCGGGTCGAGGATTTCGATCAGGTGCGCGTCTTCCCAGATATAGAGCCCGGAGCGGTCCGGGCCCTCGGCGCCGATGATGCCGGTATCACCGACCCCGTACCAATCATAGGTCTCGGCCCCGCCCCAGGCCTCGGACATCGACGCGCCGCCATCCTCGCCCAGATGGCCGGAGATCATCCGGATCTTCAGGTCCTTGCCTGGCTCCAATCCGGCGGCGCGGGCGACCTCGGCAAGCTTCAGGATATAATCCGCGAAACCGACAATCACCGTCGCGCCGAAGCGCCGCATCAACTCAACCTGCTGTTCCGAGCGGGTCTCGAGCCCGGTGCCGGCGGGCAGCAGCAGGGCGTCGGTGTAATGCAGGATGGTCTCGCGGATATAGTGGCCGCCATTGACCATCCCAAAGCCGTAGACCGAATGCACCACATCGTCGGGCCGCATGCCCTGGAGCAGGTAGGCCCGGGCGAGCAGCGCATTCTGGATCTCGCGATCGCGGGGACCGTAGAAGATCGGCTGCGGCGCGCCGGTGGTGCCGCTGGTGGTGTGCATGATCACCCGATCACCGCCGGTCCAGCCACCGGGGCCGATGAAATCGCCATAAGGCGGAAAGGCCTCGACGCTTTCCATCAGGTCGGATTTCGAAAAGGACGGCACCTTGGCGAGATCGTCGAGGGAGCGGATATCGCCTGACTCCATCCCCGCCGCCGACCAGAGCCGCCGGTAGAACGGAACCTCCCAGCCGCGCTTCATCAACGCCAGGAACCGCCGCTCCTGAAGCGCGCGCAGTTCATCGCGGCTCATCCGGGCGACTCCGCCGGAGAACGCCTCGCCGATGGGGTAGTCCGCCAATAGGCGCGTGGGATCGGCTTCATTGAAATAGCGGCTCATGCGGCATCGCCCTGGGCTGAATTGCGTCGCCGCGATTTAAGTATGCCGGGCCCGGTGACGCCAGGAGGAAATTGACCCCTCCCCCGCGCAAGACAATGTCGCGCCTGGAGCAGACAACGCGGCCCGCTCGGCGTAGAAGGCGTCATGACCGACACAGCCGCCACCAGCGATAACGTCCGAGGGATCTATACGATCCTGGTCGGGATGCTGGTCATCACCCTGCAGGACAGTGCTGTGAAATTGCTGAGCCCCGACTACGCGCTGCACCAGATCATGCTCTCGCGGGCGGTGCTGGCGCTGGTCATCACTTTCGGGATCCTGAAATACGAGGGCGGCTTTCATCTGCTGCGCACCAAGCATCTGAAATGGCATCTGGCCCGGGGCGGTTTGATCGTTACCGCCAATATGACGTTTTTTCTCGCGGTGGCGGCAATGCCGCTGGGCGAGGCGGTGGCGATCTTCTTCGTGGCCCCGCTGTTCATCACCGCCATGTCGGTACCGTTTCTGGGCGAGAAAGTCGGCCCGCGGCGCTGGGCCGCGGTCATGGTCGGACTTGCCGGCGTGGTCGTCGTCATGCGGCCCGGCGCGGGCATCTTTGACTGGGTGGTGGTGTTGCCGGTGATCGCCGCCTTCACCTATGCCCTAATGCAGATGTTGACCCGCAAGCTCGGGGCGACGGACAAGGCCTCGACAATGGCCTTCTATATCCAAATGACCTTCATCGCCGTCAGCCTGTGCATCGGGCTTGGCCTGGGCGATGGCCGCTATGCCGGCACCGGGAACCCGAGCCTCGATTTCCTGTTCCGGGAATGGCGGATGCCCCAGACCGAGGACATTCCGCTGTTCCTGTGGTGTGGGGTGTCCAGCGGCTTTGGCGGTTATCTGTTGAGCCAGGCCTATCGTCTGGGCGAAGCGGCGATTGTCGCGCCATTTGAGTATATCGCGCTGCCCATGGCGGTGCTCTGGGGCTTTCTGGTCTGGGGCGACTTGCCGGACCAGACGGCGGTGATCGGCATGGCGCTGATCCTGGCGTCGGGGCTCTATATCCTCTATCGGGAAAGCGTTCGGGGCCGTCCCCTGGTGCAGGAGCGCCCGATGCCACGGAACCGGTGACCGTTGGGGCTAGGCGTCCTTCAGCTTTGCCGTCATCTCGACCTCGACGGAAATGTTGAAGGGGAGCGAGCTCATCCCCACCGCCGATCGGGCACCCCGGCCCGCCTCGCCGAAGACCTCGATCATGAGGTTCGAGAACCCATCGATTACCGTTGGATGCCTGGTGAATCCCGGGGCGGCGTTGACCATGCCAAAAGTCCTGATCACCTGGCCCACGCGATCAAGAGAGCCAAGCTCCTCGCGCATCACCGCGAGGGTCTGCAGCCCCACCGCCCGCGCCGCCTCCACCGCCTCCTCGAAGGAACGCTCGGTGGGTACCTGACCGGTGATCGGCTTGCCATCGACGCCGAACGGTCCCTGGCCCGAGACATGCGCGATGCCGTCGAGGATCAACACTTTCACGTAAGCGCCCGCGGGTGCCATCACCTCGGGCAGAACGATCCCAAGGTCCTTCAGACGTTGCTCGGCGCTCATATCCGTTCTCCCGATCTTTGCTACTTCCGCAAACGCGGCTTACGCGTGCATTTTGGAGCCCTTGGTGATCTTGTCGACCAGCTTGCGCTCCTCACGCAGCGCCAGACCGGCGATGCTCATCTCCTCGGGCTGGCGCGCCTTGACGGTCTCGCGATTGGCGGCGTCATGGCCGGTTGAGAACATCTCGTCGATATAGAGCGACAACCGGGCACCTCGATCCATGGCCCGGCGGTAGATGGTCTTCAGTTTCTCGCCATCACAAGACAGCACGATCACCGGCTGGATCAGCAAAGGCGCATAGCTGTTTCCCGCCGCGTCCTGGTAATCCTCACCAAGCAGTTCCGTCCTCGCGCCCACCACACCCGAAGTGAGGAACGCGGTGACGTTCAGCTTCTGCCAGGTCGCGAGATCCTCGCGCACGACGATGGCGACCTTGGTATCAAATTGCATGACGGCTCAAATCCCAAAGATCGAGGCAAGTCCGGTGCGCTCGCTATGCGCCGCCATCGCCGCGTCGTCCGGTAGCTCGATCCGCTCCGCCGCCGCCCGCAGCACCGAGGGCAGCAAGCCGACATCACCGACGGAATTCAGGAAAATCCCGGGCCGGGCCAGCACGTAATGCACGGCGGTACGGATATCCTCCTCGGCCTCCAGCGGCTCATACCAGGTGGTCCGGCGCTTGGAGACACCGGCGGCCCAGGGACCACGCGCCAGGGATTTGATGGTCTGCACGGCGACGTCCCGCGCTCGGCACATCTCCAGCGTCTTCTCGAAATCATCCGCATAGGTCGCGTGATGCGCGGTAACCCAGTTGTAGGGCATCAGAACGGAGTCGAAATCGAACCGCTCGAGCGAGCGCCGATGCATCGCCGCGACGTTCCAGCCATGCCCGGTCACGCCTATGAAACGCACGAGGCCGGCATCGCGGGCCTCGACCGCGGCCCGAAGCGCGCCATCCTCGCCCATGGCCACGTCCCATTCATCGGGATGGATCAGCGCGTGCAGTTGCAGAAGATCCACTTGATCGACCCGGAGCCGCTCCAACGAACGCTGGATACTGTCCCGTGCCTCGGCATAGCCACGGTCGCGGGTTTTGGTGGCCAGGAAGAAGTCGTCACGGTGTCGGTCCATCCACGGCCCGATCCGAAGCTCGGACTCGCCATAACCGGGCGCGGTGTCGATGTGATTAACGCCGTGCTCCAGCAAAAGATCCAGTGTCCGATCAGCGGTCGCCTGATCCACTTTCCCCAGGGCCGCGGCCCCGAAAATGATCGCCGAGCTCAAATGTCCCGTGCGCCCAAAAGGTCGCTTCTCGATCGCCATGGCGTGTCTCCTCTCGCGGGTTCGCCGATCAGCATAATGCGGATTGTCGACGAAACCCAACGCCGCGACGCTTCGCAAGCCTCCGGACCGTGCTATTCATCGGCCAAGCGATGCTCACCAGACCCGAGGAAACACCCATGGCCCCGAAAGTCGGATATCTGCTGCCCACCCGTGAAGCCATCATGGAGGGCCGGCCCGCCGCCGCGCCGCTGTTGACCCTGGCGGAGAAAGCCGAGGATCTCGGCTATGACTCGATCTGGATCGGCGACTCGATCACCGCGCGGCCCAGGCACGAGCCGATCACGCTGCTGGCCGCCGCCGCCGGTCGGACCAAGCGGGTCTCGCTGGGGACCGCGGTGCTGCTGCCGGCCCTGCGCAACCCGGTCGTGTTGGCGCATCAGGTCGCGACCCTCGATCAGGCCAGCGAGGGCCGGGTAATCCTCGGCGTCGGCATCGCGGCGGATGTCGCCAATATCCATGACGAGTTCCGCGCCGTCGGCGTGCCCTTCGAAAAACGCGTCGGCACGATGCTTGAGGGCTTGCGGCTCTGCCAGGCGCTCTGGTCCGGTGAGCCGGTGGACTGGGACGGGCGCTGGAAACTGACCGGCCAATCCGTCGGCCCGATCCCTCACACCAAGGGCGGCCCGCCGATCTGGGGCGGCGGCTCCAGGCCCGCCAGCCTGACCCGCGCGGCCAAGAATTTCGACGGTTGGTTCCCGACCGGCCCGAGTGATTCGTCGGTCTGGGGCGAGCAATGGCGCGATGTCCAAGCCCAGGTAAAGGCCCAGGGCCGCGATAGCGACGCCTTTACCGGCGCGATCTATCTCACCCTCGCCCTTGACGACGACGCCGCGAAAGCCAATGCCAAGGTCGATGCCTTCCTGGAGAGCTACTACATGCAGCCCGCCTCTAGGTTGCGCACCTGGCAGGCCTGCTATGGCGGTCCCGCCGAGGGCGCGGCGGAGTGGCTGAAGGGATTCGCCGACCAGGGTTGCGAGCACATCATGCTGCGCTTCGCCGGCGATCATGATCGGCATCTGGAGGCCTTCGCGAAGGTGCGCGAGTCGCTGGGTTGGTAAGCGCCGGTCGTGCGCCGCTGTAGGGGTTTGTCACCATGGATCTGTTGCTCAAGGACAAGACTTGTCTGGTCACCGGGGCCAGCGCCGGGATTGGCGAGGGAATTGCCCGGGTATTGGCCCGCGAGGGCGCCAGCCTGGCGATCACCGCGCGGCGCGGCGACCGACTGGAGCGACTGGCCGATGAAATCGCCGAAGCCACCGGCGCCCGTCCTTTCGTGGTAGCGGCGGACCTGATGGATCCCACCGGCCCCGAGACCGTGCGGGCGGCGGTCGAGGATGCGTTTGGCGGACGGCTGGATATCCTGGTCAACAATGCCGGCTTATCGAGCCCGCATGACCCTGAAATGCCGGACCAGACCTGGAACCACCACTTCGATCTAAAATTCACCACCGTGAGGCGCCTGACCAATGCTTTCCTGCCGGCGATGCGCCGGGGCGGTTGGGGCCGGATCATCACGGTCACGGGGATCATCGAGCCCGCCGGCACCAGCCCGGCACTGGCCGCCTGCGCCGCCGTCCATGCCTGGGCCAAGGGCTTGTCCCGCGACCTCGCCCGCGACGGCATCACCGTCAATTGCGTGCCGCCGGGCCGGATCGACAGCGAACAGATCCTGGAGAAATATCCCTTGGGATCGGACGCCCGCGTTGATCTGACCACCCATCACATCCCCATGGGCCGCTTCGGCGCGCCGGAGGAATTGGCGAACCTGGTGGCGTTCCTGGCCTCGCCACGCGCCGACTATATCACCGGAACGGTGATACCCGTCGATGGCGGCATGTCACGCTTCGCGGTTTAATCCGCCCCAGAAATATTTTTACGAAAATACAATTTTTATTCAAAACAACCGCTAATTCCTTCGAGGGTACAATCTGAATTCTTGGTAATGACTATGCATCACGCGATCGTGTAGACTACCATGACGACATAAGAGCCTGTAACGCCCATCAATGATACGTTCGGGTACCGGCGCCGAGCGCTCTGGACATGAATATGACGAACATAAACCAAACCGAAGCCACGAAGCGCGTGCTGTATTTCGAGGATGATCATCTCGACGCCGAGATCATGCAGTTGGTCTGCGCCACCATCCCCGACGTGGACCTCGTGATCGCCACCGACGCCCAACTGGGGTTTCAGCTGGTCAAGGCGCACGACTTCTCGCTCATTCTCATGGACATCATGCTACCGGACATGAGCGGTTTCGACGTCACCACGGCGCTGGCCACGGCCCCGCAAACCAAGGACATCCCGGTTATCGCCGTCAGTGGTAATCAAGCGCCCAAAGACTATGAAAAATCCGGCGACTTGGGCTTCGCCGCCTATGTCACCAAGCCGATAGACGCCGAACGCATGGCCGCGCTGATTCGGTCGGTATTGGGGTAAAGTGACCAAGTATAACGATACAAACGGGTCTCCCCCTTTGCGACGGATAATCGACATGACGCCGCCATCAGGCGCATTGTTGCGACCATATGCCGAGGCAGACGAGTGTTACGCGGACTGTTACGCCGTTGATATCGACGCTCGGGTCGTGCTGTCGGACTATGTCGCGTGCTTTTACACAACGTGGCTGTTTGGGCTCGAACGAACCCTTCTTCGCTTTCTCGCTTCCC
>JADHLJ010000273.1 GCA_016780745.1 Alphaproteobacteria bacterium
GAGGACGACCCCAATGCCCAACATTACCCTGCCGGACGGAAGCGTCCGAAGCTTCGATAAACCCGTCAGCGGCGCCGAACTGGCCGCCGATATCGGCCCCGGTCTCGCCAAGGCGGCGATGATGGTCGTTGTCGACGGCGAGGAGCGCGACCTATCCCGCCCGATCGAGGGCGATGCCGAGGTGTCGATCGTCACCCGCCGCGACGAGGCGGCGCTGGAGCTGATCCGTCACGACACGGCCCATGTCATGGCCGAGGCGGTGTTGGAACTGTTCCCCGAGGCCCAGGTCACCATCGGCCCGGCCATCGAGAACGGCTTCTACTACGATTTCCATCGCGAGACCCCGTTCACGCCCGACGACTTGGCGGTGATCGAAAAGCGGATGCACGAGATCGTCGATCGCGACGAGGAGATCGTCCGCGAGGTTTGGACCCGGGACGAGGCGGTCGAGCACTATAAGACCGTGAACGAGCCCTTCAAGGTCGAGTTGGTCGAAACGATCCCGGCGGATGAGCGGATCTCGTTCTATCGCCAGGGCAATTTCCTCGATCTCTGCCGGGGCCCGCACGTGCCCACGACCAAGCATATCGGCCATGCCTTTAAGCTGATGAACCTGGCCGGAGCCTATTGGCGCGGCGATTCAAAGCGCCCGATGCTGCAGCGGATCTACGGCACCGCCTGGGCCGACGAGAAGCAGCTCAAGGCCTATCTCCATATGCTGGAGGAGGCGGAGAAGCGCGACCACCGCCGGCTCGGCCGCGAGCTTGACCTGTTCCACCTCCAGGAAGAGGCGGTGGGATCGATCTTCTGGCACCCCAAGGGATGGACCCTGTACCGCGAGATCGAAAACCATGTCCGCCGACGCCTCGACGTCGGTGGTTACGAGGAAGTGAAGACGCCCCAGCTTGTCGACCGCGCGCTTTGGGAGGCCTCGGGGCATTGGGAGAAGTTCCGCGAAAACATGTTCGTCGCCGAGAGTGAGGATGACCGGACCTTCGCGCTCAAGCCGATGAACTGCCCGGGTCATGTCCAGATCTATAAGCAGGGCATCAAGAGCTATCGCGATCTGCCGTTGCGCATGGCCGAGTTTGGCTCCTGCCACCGCAACGAGCCGTCGGGTGCGCTGCACGGCATCATGCGGGTCCGCGCCTTTACCCAGGACGACGCCCATATCTTCTGCGCCGAGGATCAGATCACGGCGGAGAGCATTATTTTTTGTGACCTGCTGCGTAAGATCTACAAGGATTTCGGCTTCGAGGACATTCACGTGAAGTTCTCGGACCGCCCGGAGACCCGGGCCGGCGACGACGCCACCTGGGACCGGGCCGAGGCTGCCTTGATGGACTCGTGCAAGGCGGCGGGTCTTGAGACCACCTTGAATCCCGGAGAGGGCGCGTTTTACGGACCGAAGCTTGAATTCGTGCTGCGCGACGCCATCGGGCGCGACTGGCAATGCGGTACCTTGCAGGTCGACTTCGTGCTGCCGGAACGCCTGGACGCAACCTATGTCGCCGAGGATGGCTCGCGCCAGCGGCCGGTCATGCTGCATCGCGCGATCCTGGGGTCGATGGAACGTTGGATCGGGATCCTGATCGAGCAGTATTCCGGGCGCTTCCCGCTTTGGCTGGCGCCGGTGCAGGGTGTGGTCGCGACCATCACCAATGACGCCGACGGCTATGCCGACCAAGTGCTGGAGGCCTGCAAGGCGGCGGGATTGCGGTTCGGCAAGGACGTGCGCAACGAAAAGATCAACTATAAGATCCGCGAGCATAGCCAGGCGAAAATCCCGGCGATCCTTGTGGTTGGCGCCCGCGAGGCCGAGGAAGGCACGGTTGCGATCCGTCGACTTGGCGGCAAACAGCAAGAAATCCTTGCGCTTGACGAAGCCATTCATAGACTACTGGAAGAGGCGGCTCCTCCGGCGTGAGGATCTTGCTTCAAAGACACACAACGTGAACGGACAAAGGAGGCGTTAGATCGCCAGACCACCAATGAATCACCAGCCGGTCAAGGATGGCCCGCGGGTGAACCGTGACATTACGTCAATGGAAGTGCGTTGCATCGCCCCGGACGGCGAGCAGCTTGGAGTCATGAAAACCCTCGCGGCCCTGGCCGAGGCGGAAGGTCATGGCCTTGACCTCGTGGAGGTCTCGCCCAACGCCGACCCGCCGGTCTGTAAGATCCTCGACTATGGCAAGTTCAAATACGAAGCCCAAAAGAAGAAGAACGAGGCCAAGAAGAAGCAGCGGGTGATCGAGGTCAAGGAGATCAAGCTGCGTCCGAATATCGACGAGCATGACTATCAGGTCAAAATGCGCAACGTGAACAAGTTCCTGAACGAAGGGGACAAGGTGAAGGTCACGCTGCGTTTCAGAGGCCGCGAGATGGCGCATCAGGATCTCGGCGTCGCGGTCTTGAATCGGGTCAAGGGAGATACCGAGGAAATCGCCAAGGTCGAGGCTTTCCCGCGTCTCGAAGGCCGTCAGATGGTCATGGTGATCGCGCCGAAATAATCCGGCATTGTCCGCCGGAGAGCCTAACCGCGTCGCGGGAACATGGAGTCTCGAATGTCCCCGCGACCGGTGAATCATCCTGATATTCCCGCTGAACGAACCGGTGTGCTGCTGATCAATCTCGGCACGCCGGACGCGACCGATTTCTGGTCGGTACGCCGCTATCTGAAGGAATTTCTGTGGGACCCCCGGGTGATCGAGGTCAACCGGGTGCTCTGGTGGGGCATTCTCAATCTCATCATCCTGAACGTCCGCCCAGGAATCGCCGGCAAGGCCTATCGCGAGATCTGGGACACCGAGACAAACGAATCCCCGTTGCGCCGTTACACCCGCGAGCAGGCCGACGGTCTCGGCGCGCGGCTCAAGGACGCTGGTTTGGATGTCGATTGGGCGATGCGCTACGGCAACCCGTCGATCGCCAACAAGCTGGAAGCGATGCGTGCACGCGGTTGCCGCAAGATCCTGCTGATGGCGCTCTACCCGCAATACAGCGCCACTACCACCGCCACCGCCTATGACAAGGCCTTCGAGGCGCTCTCGAAGATGCGCTGGCAGCCGGCGGTGCGCACCACGCCGGCCTATCCCGACGCGCCTAGCTATATCGAGGCGCTGGCGAAAACGACACGCGCGCATCTGGCGTGTTTGGATTGGGAACCGGATGTCCTACTGACCTCGTTTCATGGCCTGCCCAAGCGTTATTTCGACGCGGGTGATCCGTATCATTGCCATTGCGCGCTGACGGCGCGGCTTCTAGGTGAGGCGCTCGGCTGGCCCGAGGGCAAGGTTCGGCTCGCCTTTCAGTCCAGGTTCGGTCGCGAAGAGTGGCTGAAACCCTATATGCAAGAGGTGATGTCCGAACTGCCCGCCGAGGGTACCAAGCGGGTCGCGGTGATCTCACCGGGATTTGTTTCCGACTGCGTGGAAACCCTTGAGGAAGTCGCGATCGGCTTGAAGGAAACCTTCATGCGGGCGGGCGGCGAGCAATTCACCTATATTCCTTGTCTCAACGCCAGCGAAGATGGTTTGGACGTGCTTGAAGCGGTGGCGTTGAAGGAACTCGGAGGCTGGTTGGCGGAAGCTTAGGGGATCTGGTCGCATGGCAAGATCACGATGCGTGGAAATAGGGCCAAGCGAGTGAATGGCTGGACCGCCCCTGTCGTCGGCGTTTTGGTTTTCCTTGTCGGGGCATCCGTGGTGACCGGTCAGGCGCGGGCGGATGTCGTCGCCGGGACCTGGGGCGCGGCGCAGGCGGATGGCGAGCCGAAATGCGGCGGCACCACCGTTCTGGTTTTTCATGACGGCCGGTATTTCCGGGTCCTGCCAAACGTTGGATCCACCGGCGGTAACAATCAATTAATCCTGTCTCACTCGACCTATGACCTAAACGGCGACCGCCTGACGGTGGCGCCGGCGCTGTCCTTCACCAATCCGGAGCCGAGACGGCGGTTTCTGGTGCAGCGGATCGGCGAGCCCGCCCTGATCCTTCAAGGTAAGGAGCGCGTGACCTTTAAGCCTTGCCCGCCCATCGACCCGTCTCGTCTCGATGACATCGTGAAGTGAGGCCTGGCCTCGCCGGGGTCGTGGGGCTTACAGACGTCTGAGGCTGGGGACCATTATCGCGACAACCACCGCAAGCGTGATCAGCATGGTGCCGTTGAAGGCAAACGCGACGCCAAGACCGAAAGCGCCGATTAGCAGGCCCATCTCCATCTGACCGATCGGAGAGATCCCAATGGCCAGCGACCAGGCCCCCATCGCCCGGCCGCGCAGCGCGTTTGGAACGCTGAGCTGGAGCATCGATTGGGTCAGAATATCCGAGGCTGTCGCCATGCCGGAGACGACGAACAGCGCCGCCATGGCGAGGCCGAAACTGTGGGAGATCGAAACCCCGATCATGGCGAAACCGAAGATCGCGATCACGCCGAGATAGGCGCGTCCCGGTCGGGCCAGCCAGGTAAGGCCAAGGGTCAGGATAAGGCTCGCCGCGACGCCTCCCGCGGCCCGGGAGGCCTGGAGCTGGCCAAGGCCGACGGCGCCGACATCGAAGCGGTCTTCGGCAAGTTCCGGCAGTCCGGATTGGAAGGAGAACCCGAACAGCTCCACCGACGCGGTCAACAGAACCAGCATCAGCAAGATGCGGTTGCGGCGCAGTTCTCCCAGATACTCCGCGAGGTTGCGCCGGATCGGGGCACGGTCCGCCGCCGGCACTGAAGCCCGGCCAGGGCTTTGCAACGTGGTGACGAGAAACCATGAGAGCGCGTGTCCGGTGGCTAGGGCGAGGAACGCCGCCGACGCACCGGCCATGTCCATGACGGCTCCAGCGGTCAGCGCGCCGATGAACTGACCGGAGCGGAGCCCCAAGTTCAAGGTGCCGAGCGCGGTGACGATCGCCCTTCCGCCGATCAGGTCGTAGGCATAGCTGACCCGCACCGGCTGGTGCATGGCGCGCAGCGCGCCGAGGACCGCGCTTGCCGAGATGATCATCCAAAGCGCGTCGAACCCGGCGGCGAGCGCGCCGGCGATAGCGACCTGCGCGGTGATGAAACCGAGCTCGAGATACTTCAGCATTCGGCGGCGGTCCATCCAATCCGCCACCGCTCCGGACAATGTTCCGGCGATGAACAGCGGCATGTAATAGGCCGCTAGCGAGGTGGCGACCCATTCCGATGAGCCGGTCAGGCGATAGACCAAGAGTCCGAGGATCACCTGTTCGCCAGCCATGCCGGCGGCGCTGAAAATTTGCCCGGTCCAAAGCCGGCGGAAATCCGCTTCCTGGCCGAGCGGCCCGGCCTTGATGGCGTCGACGAGACGGGTGAGGGGCGAGGGCATGGGCGGTGTTTCCAAGCGCGCGAACCCTTGGGGCGGCACGGCGCGTTTGGTCTACCTAGCATGTCGGAGCCGGATATCGATGCGATTTTGCCTGGTGCCGGGATCCTCGGGGATCCTCGGGGGTCTTCAAGAGCGCGCGAGCGACTTGCGCGACCCCCCGGTAATGCTCCTATGATCCGGAATGCGCGGACCGGGAAAACAAGATGCCCAGCGACGCCCCTTGCGAGCAAAAATTCGTCGGGGTGTTTTCATCGTGCTGGCGGTTATGTTTCTGCCGCTGACGGTAAGTTATGGAATTCGAGCGGCGGAGGGTGCCTTGCATTGGAGTGAGGCGCGGCGCGATAGCAGCCGGCAGGCGCCAGATCCGGCCAAGGAGTTTCAGCCGGTGGTCCAGGTCTATGCGGGCCGGGCCTGGGGTTGGCGCGGGGCTTTCGGAGTGCACACCTGGATCGCCACCAAGCGGCGCGGCGCCGACCACTATGTCCGGCGCGAGGTGATCGGTTGGGGCGTGCGCTATGGCAATGAGGCGGTCCGGGTCGGGCGCGGGGTTCCGGACGCCTATTGGTTCGGCTCCCGGCCCGCGTTACTGGCGGATTTACGCGGTCCGGAGGTCGAGACGTTGATCGACGAGATCGAGGTGGCGAGCGCGAAATATCCCTATAATGACCGCTATACCGTGTGGCCCGGGCCGAACAGCAACACCTTCACCGCCTTTGTCGCGCGCGAGGTTCCGGCGCTTCGGATCGACCTGCCGCCGACCGCGATCGGCAAGGACTATCTGCCCGCGACCAAGCCCGTGGCGCTGAGCCCCAGTGGTACCGGCGTGCAGGTCTCGGCCCTTGGTCTGGCCGGGGTAATGGTGGCGCTGGAAGAAGGCGTGGAGATCAATCTCCTGGGCCTCACCTTTGGCGTGGACCTGAACCCACCGGCGCTCAAACTGCCGGGCATTGGTCGGATTGGAAGCCAATGAACGAGAGCTGGAGCGAGGCGGATTCCGCGAATTTCCTCGACCGCGGCAAGTATTACGTGCCCGAGCGCGAGATCCAGATCGAGGTGATCTCGGGCCTGCTGGAGAGCCAACCGCCGGCGATGCGCATCGTCGAGCTCTGCCCCGGCGAGGGTTGGTTGACCCGGGCGCTGCTGGAGAGATTCGCCGAGGCTCGGGTTCTGGCGCTGGATGGCTCGCCGGCGATGCTGGAGAGTACCCGCGCCGCCGCCGGGTCACATACGGCGCGGTTGGAGACCCGGGCCTTTGATCTGATGGCGGAGGATTGGCGCGACCTGGATGGCGGCGGCGTTCATGCCGTGGTCAGTTCGCTCGCGGTTCATCATCTCGATAGTCCTGGAAAACTACGTCTTTTCAAGGATATAGAGGCCGCTTTGGCGCCTGGAGGGATATTCGTTCTGGCCGATCTCACCGAGCCGCCAAGCGAGGCGGGGCGGCGTGTCGCGGGCGAAAGCTGGGACGCCGAGGTCCGGCGCCGAGCCTTGGAACTCGACGGAAACCTGAACGCTTTCAAGGCTTTCGAGGAAGACGGATGGAATTACTATCGTTGTGTCGAGCCCGGCTCGGACCCGGTGGATAAACCGTCCAGTTTGGTGGAGCAATTGACCTGGCTTGGCGAGGC
>JADHLJ010000274.1 GCA_016780745.1 Alphaproteobacteria bacterium
CGGCTCTCGCAGATGCTGGCCGAGGGTGTTGAGTTCCGCTCCAATGTCGAGGTTGGCGTGACGATCTCGGTCGATGATGTGCTCGCCAATCACGACGCGGTCGTCCTGACCGGCGGCTCCGAGGTTCCGCGCAACATGGAAACCACCCCGGGTCGCGATCTGGACGGTGTGCATTTCGCGATGGACTTCCTGACCCAACAGAACCGGCGCGTGGCCGAGGAACATATCGGCGACAACCGTCCGATCCTGGCGGGCGGCAAGCATGTGGTGGTCATCGGCGGCGGCGATACCGGTTCCGACTGTGTCGGCACCTCGATCCGCCAGGGCGCGGCCTCCGTCACCCAGCTTGAGATCATGCCGAAACCGCCGGAAGCCGAGAACAAGGCGCTGACCTGGCCGAACTGGCCGATGAAGCTGCGGACCTCCTCCTCCCATCTCGAGGGAGCGGAGCGCGACTGGTCGGTCTCGACCCGGGCCTTCAAGGGTGATGGCAACCGAGTGACCGCGCTCGAGTTGATCCGCAACGAGTGGAAGACCGGTGACGACGGACGCATGTCCATGATCGAGGTCGACGGCACCGCCTTCGAGATCAAGGCGGACCTTGTTCTTCTCGCCATGGGCTTCCTGCATCCGCGTCATGATGGAGCGGTCGAGGGTTACGGCGTCGACAAGGACCCCAGAGGCAACGTTCTGGCCAACGAGCAGGACTACAAGACCTCGCGCGAGGGCGTGTTCGCCGCCGGCGACATGCGTCGTGGACAATCGCTGGTGGTCTGGGCGATCCGCGAAGGCCGGCAAGCGGCCCACGCGGTCGACACCTATCTCATGGGTAGCTCCAGCCTGCCGGTCTAGAACCAGCGCGCTCAGGGATCCGTGATCACCGGCCCTTGAAGACGGGCTTGCGTTTCTCGCGGAACGCGGCGCCGCCTTCCTGTTGATCCTCGCTCCGCCGGATCCCCAGCAATTCACCGCGCGCCAGGGCGTGCTGTTCCGACGGCCCCTTGGCGGTGACGGTATCGCGCACGAACCGCTTCAGCATCCCCACAACCATCGGCGAGCTGTCGGCCAGGATGCGGGCATAGTCCATCGCCGCCTCAACCTGTTGGCCGACCGGCACGACCTTGTTCACCATGCCGACTTCATAGGCGCGTTGGGCGTCGAAATGCTTGCCGGTCAGCATGAACTCCATGGCAATCTTATGGGGTATCCGCGCCGCGACACTCGCGACCAAGCCGCCACAGAAGCCGAGCTGAGCCTCGGGATAGAAGAAATCCGTATTATCCGCCGCCACGGCCACGTCGCAGAACTGCACCAGACAGTACGCCCCGCCGACACAGTACCCCGCGACCGCCGCGATCACCGGCTTGTCGGTGACAACGCCAACCCCGGGCATGCATTCCCAGAGGTCGGGATCGACCGGCGGATCCTTGATATCGGCACCCACCGAGAACGCCTTGTCGCCGGAACTGGTCAGGACCGCGCATCGGTCTTCTGAATCTCGAAACCGGATGAAAGCGTCACGTAAGTCCGCGACCAAGGCATTGGACAGCGCGTTCATCTTTTCCGGGCGATTAATCGTGATCAGCGCGATCCGATCCTTCGATTCATAGGTAACCAATGATTCCGTCATCGTCGTTTTTCCAATTGTTGGGTAAAGTTGTTCGAGAAATTTCTTACCGTCGTCCTCGCGGATGCGGGGACCCCTAAAACGGTAGTCGCGACCGCCTTCTTCATCGAAAAGAAATTCCCGCATGCGCGAGGACGACGGGTGAATGGCGCGGGTTCGCCATTAAAAGTTTCCAGCCTTACTTTCACCGCCCGCTCACGGTATGTCCGGATCGTTGTCCTCGTCCAGCGCCCGTTGCGCTCGTTTCTTGAGCACCTCATCCCTGCTGACTTGCCCATAAAGCCGCAACCACGGCTCGGTCTGGGTCCGCTTTTCGATCACCAGCATGCTGTCGTAGAAGTGCAACCCGAAGGTGGATTTCGCGAAATCACCGGCGGGCATGGCTTGCGGGCGCTCCGCCGGCGGCACGATATAGGTGTTGAAGGACGGGTTGTACCAGTACCACTCGTGCAACAGATCGATCAGCCGCTTGGACCGTTCGATAAAGGACTCGCGCCCAAACCCGCCGCCAAAATGCGGCCAGTAGCTGGTATGCAGATCCTCGACGATATAAACGCCGCCCTCGGCCAGATGCGGGTACAGCGCCTCGAAGGTCGCGATCTGCTGATGCGCCTTGTGGCCTCCGTCATCGATGACCACGTCCAAGCGCGGCATGCGGGTCTTCAGGCTTTCCAGAAACGCGGTATCCGCCTGATCGCCGATCACGATCTCCGCCTCGTCCTCGATCATCAAAGTGGTGGTCGGATCGATATCCACGCCTACAATTTTCGCGTCCGCCCCGAAATAGTTTCGCCAGATCTGTAAGGAACCGCCGTTGAAGACACCGATTTCAAGCAGGTTGACCGGCTCTCCCAGGAACTTGGCAAGGTGCCGCTCATAGATCTCGGGATAGTGACTCCATTTATCGCTTTTGTTGCCCGCGTGGGTTTCGAACATCTCGACCAGGGAGGGGCCATCCTCTGCGTCGCTTCCCGCACTCGTCATGTATCGTCACCTTCATAGTCGACCGGCGTCGCCATCCAGCCTTCGTCATGGCGCTTCCAGTACAGGTCCTTCAGATCCCGCGAGATCGGGCCGGGGCTGTCATTTGACAGAATCCGGCCATCAACACGGGTTACCGGCATGATGCCGCCGGCGGTGGTTGTCAGGAATATCTCGTCCGCTTCATGCATGTCCTCGACGCGGAGCCGGGCAATCTCGGCCTTGAGACCGAGTTGCCCGCAAAGCTCCAGGGTCGCCTTGCGGGTAATGCCTTCCAACGCACCGCGATCCGGAGTCGCCACCGCGCCGTCGCGCACGACGAAGACATTGAAGCCCGGCCCCTCGGTCACATAGCCATCGTGGTCCAGCAGGATCGCGGTGTCGGCGCCGGCATCCTCGGCCTCGAACATCGCCTGGACCATGTCGCCCCGGTGGTAGTTCTTGATCGTCGGATCGACGGAATCCGCCGGAATGCGCGGCGTCTTGGCGATGATCACGTGGCCGCCACGCTCTTGGATCTCGGGAGACAGCACATCGATCCAAGGCAAGGCATAGGCGATGAAACGGTTCTCATGGGCACTGACCGGCCCACGCGGACCGTAAGGCGGCAGGCCACGGGTACAAACCATCGCCACATAGGAATCACGATGGCCGGTAAGCCGCACGCATTCCGCGAGCACGGCCTTCATCTCGTCCGCGTCGAAGGGGATCTTCATGCGCAGGCCCGCCATCGACGCCTGGAACCGCGTGATGTGATCATCGAGGCGGAAGAACGACCCGCCCTTCACATGGACCACGTCATAGCAGACGTCCGAGCGGGTGAACCCCCAATCGAGCACCGAGATCTTGGCCTCGGATATCGGGCAATAGGCCCCGTCGACGAAGGCCGCGCCGTCGGGCCATTGCCCGGTGCGGCTGATGGCTCCAGCTGATTTGGACAACTCGTTCATGGATCGGCCTCCCTTGCCAAGGCTTCCGGCGTTTCGGGCGTCGAGGTGCGCGGCTGGACCGGCCAAACCGGTTGGCCCCCATGCCCCGCCTGGCGCTCCTTGCTGACCCGAACCAGGGTCTCCCGCAGCTCCGGGTTACTGTTGAGAAAACGGCCGAGATCCTGGGCATCCAGGATCAGCAATCGGCTTTCCTCGAGGGCGACGATGGTCGCGACCCTGTCACCATGCTCGATCAGCGCAATCTCGCCAAAGAAGTCGCCGGAATGGAGGATGCCGGGCTCCGGATCAAGCTCCACCTCCAAGGCGCCGCTGACGACGAAATACATGCTGTCCGCGTGCTCTCCCTTGCGCACGATGACCTGACCGGGGCTCGCCACGCGGGGCTTCAGCATCGCCGCCAGATCCGCGATCCGGGCCGCGGGAAGGTCCGAGAACAAGGGAACCTCGGCAACCAGATCCCAAGTCTCGACGAACCCCCGGCGCCGAAACTCCCTGGTATAGCCGGAGGCCAGGATCGCGGCTGGCAGGGCGAACATACCGACCCCGATGATCGTCACGAACCCGCCCAGGATCCGACCGATGGCGGTGACCGGCGTCACGTCGCCGTATCCCACCGTCGTCAGGGTCGCGAGCCCCCACCACATGGCGTGCGGGACACTGGCGAAGGCCTCGGGCTGAGCCTCGCGCTCGGCGACGAAGACCAGGGTCGAGGCGACCACCAGCATCAGGATCAGCATGATGAACACACCGATCAGGGCCCGTCGCTCGGTAAACAACACCGCTTCCAGGCTCTCCACTGCCCCGCCATAGGGCGTGAACCGCAGCACGCGAATTAATCTAAAGGCGCGCAGGATCACCAATTCCGGCTCAATCCCCAGCAACAGGGGCAGGATCGCGATCAGGTCGAGAAAATTACCGGGGGAGAACACATAGCGAAGGCGCCCGCGAATGGGATTGCGACTAGCGCGCTGCCGCGCGCCTCCCGCGTCATAAAGCCAAATTCTTATGACGATCTCGACGGCGAACAAACACAAGGCGAGTGTCGTCAACAGATCGACCCAGCGGCGAACACCCGCGTCGAATATGTCCATCGATCCGGCGATGACCACGACGACCGTGAACAGGATCATCAGCACGATGACGCCTTGCAGACACCGACGCGCCGCGCCCTCGCCCGGGATCAGCTCCAGGGTTTCGTGGAGGTTTCGCTTAATCTCTCCCGCTGGCACGCGTCCGCCCTCGCCCATATCGACATGACCAGTGTACGGGCACCGCGCGCCGCGACAAAGCGCGTTAGCCGGCGCCAGTGATGTAGGCCTTTGGTTTTTCGCGTGTCCTGTTAAAGTCCTGGAAAATTCACGAAGGGCGAGGACCATGGCGGGAATGCAACGCGGCAAGGTTGAACAGGACTTAATCGATAGGGCGCGGGCGGTTCTGCCGGCGGGCTCCTTTGGCAACATGGCGAGCGATGTCGTGGTCGCCCGAGGCAAGGGCGGCCGGATCTGGGATCTGAGCGGCAACGAATATGTCGACTTCCTGCTCGGCTCCGGGCCGATGTTCGTCGGCCATGATCATCCCGAGGTGACGGCGGCGGTGCAGGAACAGATTCCCAAGGGAACCACCTTCTTCGCCAATAACGAACACGGCATCGCGCTCGCCGAGACGATTTGCGACGCCATGGCTTGCGCCGACAAACTTCGGTTCGTCAGCAGTGGGTCCGAGGCGACGCTCTACGCCATGCGCACCGCGCGCGCCCATCGCAAGCGCGACAAGGTGCTGAAGTTCGAAGGCGGCTTTCACGGGATGAGCGACTATGCGCTGATGAGCATGGCGCCCAAGTCCCTCTCGAACTATCCCCAGGCGGTCCCCGACACCCCCGGCATCCCCAAGAAGGTTAGCGAGGATGTCATCATCGCCCCCTATAACGACGCGGAAACGGCGCGGGCGATCATCGCCGAGTATCACGACGAGCTGGGCGCGGTGATCGCCGAGCCGTTCCAACGCCTGCTGCCGCCGAAGCCTGGATTCCTTGAGACCCTGCGCGAGGTGACAACCGAATACGAAATCCCGCTGATCTTCGACGAGATCGTCACCGGGTTTCGCTTCGCCTATGGCGGCGCCCAGGCCTATTACGGCGTCACCCCGGACATGTGCTCGCTCGGCAAGATCATTGGCGGCGGTTTTCCGCTCGCCGCGATCTGCGGCAGTGACGAGCTGATGGCTCATTTCGATAAGGAGTCCGTCGCCGATGACGAGTTCCTACCGCAGATCGGCACGCTCAGCGGCAATCCCGTCGCCGCCGTGGCGGGTCAGAAAACCCTGGAAATCCTGAAACGTCCGGGCAGCTACGAGAAGGTCTTCGAGACCGGCAATCGCCTGATCGAAGGCCTGCAAGCCGCGATGCGCGACAATGGCCACGCCGCCAAGGTCATTGGCGAGCCGCCCCTGTTCGACGTCTTCTTCACCGATGGCCCGGTCGAGAACTACCGTGGCATGGCCGCCGCCGACGCCGCCAAGGGCCGCACCTTCACCGCCTTGCTCAGGGAACGCGGAGTCTTCAAGGGGGACAGCAAATACTACATCTCGCTGGCCCATGACGAAGCCGATATCGAGCTGACATTGGAAGCCATCAAGGGCGCGGCCAAGGCACTGGCGGAGGGTTGAGTTGCACGCAACTGACTGAGCGAGCACGGCAGGCATGGCTCTCGCGTGTTGCCTTTCGATCCCGCCACGGCCCGTAAGTTGTTGAGGTATCGGTTTACCGTTAGAAACGCCATCGTCATCCCGCGTCAAGCGCGGGGTGACGGAACGTTGTGGCGGGGGTGACGGGACGTCGTGGCGGAGGTGATCATCGTCGTTTCGCGGTCCTAGCCACTTCAACGAATTGTAGCGATCCCCAACCGAAGCCGTCTTTATGCCGCTAAAGCATCTGCCCGCCATCCACCGCGACGGTTACGCCGGTCACCCAGGACGCCGCGTCGGAGGCGAGGAAGACGGTTGTTTTGGCCACTTCTTCCGGCTCGCCCAGACGTCCGAAGGGGATGGAGCGTTGAATGCCTTCATACAGCTTAGGGTTATTCTGTTTAGCGTCGTCCCAGGTCCCGCCTGGAAACTCGATCGAGCCTGGCGCGATGCAGTTGACCCGAATGTTCTTTGGCGCCAATTGCAGCGCCTGGGTCTTGGTGTACTGGATCACCGCCGCCTTGACCGCGCCATAGGGCGGGGTGCGCAGGGATGACGTGAGGCCGGAGATCGAGGAGGTGTGGATGATCGCGCCGCCACCGGCCCTCTCGATATGCGGAACCGCCGCCCAGGAGCCACGCACCAGGGCCATCAGATCCACGTCGAGGCCGAGACGCCAACCCTCCTCGTCATCGGTACGCCC
>JADHLJ010000275.1 GCA_016780745.1 Alphaproteobacteria bacterium
CCAGCTCGGTTCCGTGCTTGTGGATCTCGAGGATTTTCCCATGGCGGAACGGTGTTTTCGCGCGGCGCTGGATATTGCGCCCGGCGACCCGATGAGTCGGGGGAAGCTCGCCGATGCACTCGCCCGGCAAGGCCGGCGGGAGGAAGCGGGACGAGAATTCAAGGTGGCGTTGGAAACCTCGTCCAGTGACGCGCGTCTATGGGCGCTTTATTCGGTTATGCTCGCGGGCGAGGGGAGCCGTGACGGCGCTATCGAGGCGGCCGGTAAGGCTCGGGAAATCGATCCTAATTCGATCGATGTGGAATTGGCTCTGCTCGAAACCTTCAATCTGCTAGGCGCCGCCGATGCCGTCGCCGATTCGAAGGAACGTCTGCGCGCTTTGGCGCCCGATGATGCCCGCGTCGACGCGGCCACGGCCTAGCCTAACTTTAACGCTCTCGGCATTAGCTATCCGCGCAGAACGCGATCGATGCGGATTGCGGATTTGAATAGGCGGCGTAGCCGTTTCCACGCCGGCCAAAGGCGGAGGGCGCGGTTTTGACGCCCCGCTGTTCCTTTACGGCGTCAATGATCAGCTTCACAATTCTGTCCGTCGCGTCGTGAGCGCCGCGCAGAGACAGCATGTTCTGAGCGAGAACATCACGAAACCTTTTATAGAGTTTCCGCAGATCAGTGCGTTCATTCTCATCAAGGGCGTTCAAAACCTCGAGGTCGCTCTCAACCTGGCGCTGGGCTTCCTCGTAGCCTTTCGCGAGCTGAATTTTGCGTGACTGCAGGCTCTTGAGGTCCGCGTATTTACGCGATTGAATTAGTTCGTTTTCCTGGATCAGAATTTCCATCAAGCCATTCATGCTCTCGGCGAACCCGATCACGATTTGTTTTGCGTCCATCTTATTTGCCCTCCTGGAGCGCTAAGAGTTGCCGTTCGATAGAGTCGGACAGGCCGATCCCGCCGGCTTTCGCGACTTGATTGCCGTATTCCTGCACCAACATGTCACGGAAGATCGCTTCGCCGTTTCCGCCGCCCATCACGCCGTCCGATTTGATGCCTTTGAACATGTGACCGAACATCTGCGAGAGAAACATGGATTCAAATTTTTCGGCGACTTCGCGAATGCCTTCCCGGTTCTGGTCGTAGGCTTGCTTGGCGTTTTGGACGTCCGGGCGCTGGGTGAAAGCGTCGCGCGCGGCGGTCCGCAGGTCGATTGATGTACCCATATCCATGGTCTGGGTCCCCCTAGAGCAGTTCGATTTCGGCCTGCAGCGCGCCGGCTGCCTTGATGGCCTGAAGGATGGAGATCATGTCGCGCGGGCCGATGCCCAGGGCGTTCAGTCCGTCGACCAGTTCCTGCAAGGTCACGCCTTGCGGGACGATCGTCAGGCGCTTGTCCTGGTCCTCGTCGATCTCGATTTGGGTGCGGGGCACGGTCACGGTCTCTCCGGTCTCGGCGAAGGGCTGAGGCTGGGAGACTTGCGGGGTCTCGGTGATCCGGATGGTCAGGTTCCCTTGCGCGATGGCGACGGTGCTGATCCGGACGTTCTCGCCCATCACGATGATGCCGGTTTGCTCGTCGACCACGACCTTGGCCGACATATCCGGGGTGACCCGCAACTGTTCGATATCGGTGATCAGCGCGACCGTCCGGCCGCGATAGGGATCGGGAACCAGCATCCGCACCGTCGACGGATCGCGGGGTTGAGCAATCGGGCCGCCGATAAAGGCGTTGATGGCCTGGGCGATACGACGCGCGGTGGTGAAGTCCGGATTGCGCAGGGATATGGTCACCGAGTCCATGCCTTGCAGATCAAAGCCGATCTCGCGCTCGATAATCGCGCCACTGGCGATCCGGCCGTTGGTCGGCACGCCGCGGCTGACCGAGGCGCCTTCGCCCTCGGCCGAGAAACCGCCAACCGCGATCGGGCCTTGGGCAACCGCGTAGACCTCGCCATCGGCGCCAACCAACGGGGTGACCAGAAGCGTGCCGCCAAGGAGGCTCTCGGAGTCGCCGATCGCGCTGATCGAAACGTCGATTCGCGTGCCCTGCTGAGAGAAGGGCGGCAAGGTCGCGGTAACCATGACGGCCGCGACGTTGTCGGTTCTCAGAGAATCATCGCGGGCATTGACGCCCAGGCGCTCCAGCATGCCGACCAAGCTCTCCCGGGTGAAGATCGATGTCGTCAGGGTATCGCCGGTGCCATTCAGGCCGACAACCAATCCGTAGCCGATGAGCATGTTCTCGCGAACGCCCTCGAAATCGACGATGTCCTTGATCCGGGTCTGCGCGTTGGCGCTTTGGAGGCCGCAGAGGGCCGAGAACCCCAGGATAAAGGCCATTTGGAGCATTTTGCGTCCGAGCCGGCCTGTTTTCGTCAATTGATCGCGCATGGCTATGGTTCCGTTCAATCGTTCGTTCCGTTTCGAGGAGCGATGTTCGCGGATAGTAATGCGAATTCCGTGCCAGAATCCTCCCGCCGGAACCGGGCTTGGGGTGGTTTTACGACTGGATATAACGTCAATCGACGGGGAGCGGCCTCTCGAACGGCAATTTTTGCCGGGTCCGTGCGTCGCCTTGTTGGCGGAAAGTGCGGAATCCGTTATCGCGCGCCATGGTTCATGATATAAGGGCACATGATCGCTGCCGAGACGATTCCCCATGAAAGTTGATCCGACAAGGCGAGCGGGCGTTTCCAACGTCAAACGCTCTGGAGGCGCCAAGGGGGCCAGTGGTGAGTTCGCCCGTCTGCTTGGGGCGAGCTCCGAAGCCGAGGCTGTTGCCGGCCCGGTCGCCACGATGCCCGTTGATTCTCTTTTGGCGCTTCAGGAAGTCGGAGATCAGGGCGGCGGCGGAAACTCAAAGGCGCGTCAACGCGCGGAATTAATGTTGGAGAGGCTGGAGGAGATCCGCACGGGACTTCTGCTCGGCGCCATTCCTCGGTCGCAATTGGAAGACCTCGCGCGGGCTGCTCGGGAATCTCGGGAAACCTTCCTGGATCCGGGGCTTGGCGAGGTTTTGGATGACATTGAACTTCGCGCTCGGGTTGAGATCGCGAAGTATGATGCAACGTAATATTAAAGTAACAATAATTTTAGTGCCTTAGCGACAATTCAGGTTTGTGAAATGCGTTAATCTGGGTGTTGCGGCGCCCGGAGGTGATCCATATACTCCGCTCGCTTTCGCGGCTCGGCTACGAGTGAGTGGGCGGCGTGGTTGTTTGGAGAATGGGAATGCAGACGACGCTTTCGCCGGACTATGTACCCTCTGAGGACGAGGAATTCATGAATCCCAGGCAGCTGGCGTTCTTTCGCCAAAAACTGCTTGATTGGAAGTCCGACCTGGTCCGCGACGCGGGCGAAACCTTGAACAATCTGACCGAGGGAAATCTGCAGCAACCGGACATGGCGGATCGGGCGTCGCTTGAAACCGACCATCAGCTGGAGCTCAGAACTCGGGATCGTGAGCGCAAGCTGATCAACAAGATCGACGAGGCGCTCGACCGGATCAAGGACGGCAGCTATGGCTACTGCGAGGAAACCGATGAGCCGATCGGGCTGCGCCGGCTGATAGCGCGCCCGATCGCGACCTTGAGCCTGGAGGCCCAGGAAAGGCACGAAAGGCTAGAGCGTACGCATCGCGATGACTGAGCCGCCGGTTATGTAAACAAAGCGAAGGCCGCCCCGAGAGGCGGCCTTTCTTGTGTGGTCTAGTCTTGGTTTGGCTCTGATTGCACCTTGGTCGGTTAGAAGGGCATCAGGATCTCGAGAACCTGCGAGCCGTAGCGCATCTGCTGCAGGTCGCTGAGCTGGCCGCGACCGCCATAAGCGATCCGCGCCTCGGCCATCTGGTCATAGCTGATGGTGTTGGTCGTGGCGATGTCCTCGGGGCGGATGATCCCGCCGACAACGACTTCGCGGACCTCGAAGTTTACGCGAATTTCCTGGCGGCCGAAGACCACGAGGTTGCCGTTGGGCAGGCGCTGGCTGATCACGGCGGCTACCCGAAGGTTTACCGATTCCGTGCGGTCGACGCGGCCTCGTCCGTCATTGGCCATATTGCTGTTGAGATTGACTAGATTGTCACCGTCGACGGCGCCGGGAAGATGTCTGGTAAGCAGGTTCTCGACACCGAGCAGGCCGCCCAGGTCGAAGTCGTCTGTTTTCGTGCGATCGTGCCGCGTGCGGATATCGAGCTGGGCATCGTCCTCAAGGGCCACGACGACCGTGATGATGTCCCCGACATCGCTGGCCCGTTGGTCCTTGAAGAAAGCGCGCGAGCCTTCCTGCCACAGGGAGTTCGGTTGTCGGGTGACCCGCACGGGATCGGGCATCGGCATGGAGACCGGCTTGTAGCCGGCCGCCTTATTGGGGTTGGCGATGGTGGTGAGCTCCGGCGCGTTGCCGATACTCGCCAGCCTGTCCAGGGTGTTGCAAGCGCCGAGCGTCAAGGCGGAGCCGAGGATCAGGGTGAGGTGAAGAGCGGTTCTCTTGACGGTTCTTGTCATTGTCAGGGTTCCTCTATTCTAGAGCCCGGGTCGAGACCGAGGACTGAAATTCTATCGGTTGTGGGCGCTTCGGTTAGTTCAGCGCCGCGAATTTTGGCAATTGGATCGTTGCGACATTGGGGCCAATCACCTTGCCTTCGATGATCTTTTTGCTGCGCGGGTTGCGGATCCGGATGACGTCGTTCCGCGCTCCGTGTTCCATGGCCATGCCACGATAGGTGAGGCTCATGGATTTGCTGCGAAAATGCACGGTCACGAAGTCGCCCTTGGCCACTAGACGGCGGGGCATGACATCGGTCCGCTTGATCAATCGACCCGCGATCAACGGGCGGCGGGCGGATTGCCCGACCAACTCGTCCAAGCTGTTGATGGTGTTGTAGGTCGCCTGGTTGGTCCGCACGTTGCGCCAGCCGATATCGCGGGCCCGAATGACCTCGCCCGGATGCACGTGGTGCTGGGCAACCGGCAGGGCGATCATCTCGTAGATCCTGCCCTTGACCGCGGTACGTGGCGCGTTCGGGTCGTTCGCCGGCGCCGACAACCAGGCGCTGAACTGCTGGGTACGTTGGTCGTAATTCATGTCGTGAACCCGAACCGTCTGATCCTGGTTCGTCGCCACCATGATGTTCAGGCGCCGGTTGGCGAGCTCGATATCAACATCGCCATCGACATGGCCATCGGCCAAGGCGTCGCTCAGCGCGAGGCGCACGGCTTTCAAGGGAATGGTGCGACCGGCGCGCTGCACGTGGACCACTTTCTGGCCACGCGCGGGTTGCCAATCCAATCCGTGTTGCTTGGCAATCCGCAGCAACTCCCGCGATCCTATGTTGAGCTTCATGCCGGGCGTCGGGGCGGTCGACACAACGGTGTCGCTTTTGGCCCCGAGGCCGGTAAACAGATCACCCAGCAAAATTTGCCCAGTCGTCACGGTTACCGAGTTCTTCAGCCGGATCGCCTCGGCGGCGAGGGCGTCGGTGGCCGTCATCGCGGCGCCTTGGAGGACCAGAACGGTCATCCCGAGGCCGATGAGGTGTTGCTTCATGGTCTTCATCATCCGTCTCCTTTTTCACATCCGTTAATCGACATCGTCATCAGCGGATGTTGTTGACGGTGGCCATCATCTGATCGGCCGTTTCGATAACCTTCGAGTTCAGCTCATAGCCGCGCTGGGCGGTGATGAGGTCGGTGATCTCATGCACCGGATCGACGTTCGAAGACTCGATGAAGCCTTGGAAAATACCGCCAAACCCGGCGGTGGTCGGCAGGCCGGTGACGGCGGCGCCGGAGGCTTCGGTCGCGGCCAGCAGGTTGTTGCCGAGATGCTCAAGGCCGGCCTCATTCTGGAAGGTCGCGAGCTGAAGTTGTCCGGCAACCTGCTCGGTGACCTGGCCATCCAGTTTCACCAGAACCTGACCCGACTGGTTGATCGTGACGCCGACGGCGGCCTGGTCAACGGTGATGCCGGGCAGGACAGTGAAGCCATCGGCGTTAACGATGGTGCCGGCGGCATTGACCTGAAACGATCCGGCGCGGGTATAGGCGGTTTCACCCGTCGGCAACTGGATCTGGAACATGCCTCGACCGCGGATCGCTAGATCCAACTGGTTGTCGGTCAGGATGAGGGAGCCCTGCTCGGCAACCCGATAGGTCGAGGCAACCCGGACACCGACACCGAGCTGAATGCCCGAGGGAACGATCGTTCCCGCGTCGGAGGAGTTACTGCCGACCCTGCGCAGATCCTGGTAGAGCAGATCCTGAAATTCCGCGCGGTGGCGTTTGAAGGCCGTGGTGTTCATGTTGGCGATGTTGTTGGAGATGACTTCGACGTTGGTCTGCTGAGCCAACATTCCAGTCGCGCCGATGTTCAAGGCTTGCATGGCGAGAGTCCTTTCCTAAAACCGGGCCGTTACGCGCTAGGCGTCTGGCGGCCAAGACGGCGCACGGCGGTTTGTTGGCGTTCAGCTTCACGGTCGAGGAAACTCTTGACCGCATCGTATGAGCGTTGAATGTCGATCATCCGAACCAGTTCCTTGACCGGCGTGACGTTGCCGCGTTCCAGCGACCCTTGGAGGATCGTTGAGTTCTCAGGGTCCAGCGGCTGTTCGGTTGTCTCGAACAGGCTGTCGCCGTTCTTCTGCATCAGGTGCAGGAACTTGAACTCGGCGACCTTGATCTTGGCGATGATCTCGGCGCCGGCGGAAACACTGCCGTCACGACCGATCTCGATCTTGCCGCCCTCCAAGGGGATCACGATTGGCTGATCATCCTCGTCGACCACGGCATGACCTTCGCGCGTGATCAACTGGTTCTCGGCGCTCAGGGAGAGCGCGCCGTTCCGCGTGTATTTGACGCCGGAGCCGTCATCCACGCCGAAAAAGCCCGGTCCGCTGATCGCGATATCCAGGTCGTTCCCGGTATTGGCGAGCGCGCCCG
>JADHLJ010000276.1 GCA_016780745.1 Alphaproteobacteria bacterium
GGCGAGACCTATCTGGAAGTCCTTGAGTCCAGCAGCCCGCACACCGAGACCTCGAAATGGATCGAGGAACATGGCGAGGGCCTGTTTCACATCTGCCTAGAGGTGGACGATATCGACGGTGCGCTGGTCGAGCTCAAGGGCAAGGGCGTGAAGTTGATCGACGAGACGCCGAGGATCGGTCATGGCGGCTCTCGGATCGCCTTTCTGCATCCCGAAGCCACCGGTAATCTGCTGATAGAGCTCGCCGAAATCCCCGCCGACGCCCATCATTAACCGCCAAAACCACCCTATCCAAAGATCGCCCAGGAAGGACCAACCGCATGCGCATTCTCATCACCGACCGTCACACCAAGGGCGACGAGCATATCGAGCAAGACGCCGTGGGACCGGATGTCGAGCTGGAGTTCTTCGACCACCACGACGACGTGACCGACGATGCCTGGGCACGGGCCGACGGGATCGTGACCTATCGCGGCACGGCGGCGGTGATGGCGGCGCTACCAAAGCTTCAGCGCGCAAGGATCGTGGTGCGCGGTGGTGTCGGCTTCGACGGGTTGGACCTGAAATCCCTGGGTGAGCGCGGTATCGCGGTCTGCACGGTGCCCGACTATGGCACGACGGAGGTCGCCGACCATGCGATCGGTCTGATGCTCGCCATGCGCCGCGGGCTTGATCGCTATGACGGGCTGATGCGCTCCGACCCGAGCGGCAAATGGCGCTATATCGAAAGTCCCTGTATCGATCGGCTGCGCGGTCGGACCTTCGGTGTGTTCGGTTTGGGCCGGATCGGTCTCGCGGCGGCGCGCCGGGCGGCTGGGTTTGATATGAACGTGGTGTTTTATGATCCGCACCTGCCGGACGGGGTGGATCTGTCGACCGGCTACAAGCGCATGACCACGGCGGAGGAATTGTTCGAGACCGCCGACACGGTCAGCATCCATTCCCCCCATACCGAGGAAACCCGGGGCGCTATTAACGCTAATCTCCTCTCTCGCATGAAGCCCGGCGGCCTGGTGATCAACACCGCGCGAGGCCCGATCGTGAACCTGGATGATCTGTTCCAGGCGCTGAAAGCCGGCACGCCGGCCGGCGCGGCCCTCGATGTGCTGCCGGTGGAGCCGGCGGACACCGCGCATCCCCTGGTCAAGGCCTATATGAACCGCGAGGAATGGCTGGACGGCCGTCTGATGATCACCCCGCACGCCGCCTTCTACAGCCCGCCGGGCCTACATGACCTGCGCTCCAAGGCGGTGGCGACCGTGGCCCAGCGGCTACGCGACGGCAGCACGCGAAACTGTCAGAACCTCGACTATCTGGTGGATTGAGTGAATTACCCGGGGTAGGAATGCCCCGCTATATCCGGGCGGACAGGTTCATCGAGTGGAGAGTGGCGAATGGTCACCATGCGTAGCTATAAAATCGCCGAGTTTGGCGGTTCGGTTTCGGAGACGATTCAAGAAATTCCCGAACCGACGGGCACCGAGGTGCTCGTCAAGGTGACCCATGCCGGGGTCTGCCACTCGGATCTGCATATCGCCGATGGCTACTACGATTTGGGCAGTGGCGCGCGAATGACGTTGGGTGATCGCGGCATAAAGCTGCCTCACACGATGGGCCACGAGGTTCTGGGCACCGTGGTCAAGGCTGGCCCCGACGCCGGGGAAGTTCCGATCGGCGCCGCGCGACTTCTGCATCCCTGGATCGGTTGCATGGAATGTTCCGAATGCCAGCGCGGTCGGGAAAATCACTGCGCGAAACCTCAGTCTCTTGGGGTGTTTCGCGATGGCGGCTATGCCGAGTACACGATCGTGCCGCATCCCAAGTTTCTCGTGGATGTCGAAGGCATCGATCCCGCCGTGGCCACGCCCTATGCCTGTTCCGGCGTTACGGTGTTCAGCGCGCTTAAAAAGGCCCTTCCGGTGGGTGACGATGAGTGGTTGGTGATAATGGGCTGCGGCGGCTTGGGATTGGGCGCGGTCAGCATCTCCAAGGCCTTGAATGTTAAGAATGTTGTCGCCTGCGATATCAATGACGCCAAACTGGAAGCCGCGATGGCCGGCGGCGCTTCACGAACCGTCAATCTCTCGGCGGGTGACGCGCTGGACCAACTGCGTGACCTGACGGGCGGCGGGCCGCGCGCGGTGGTTGACACAGTTGGCGCCGAGGCCACGTCATCGGTCGGTATTGCCTCTCTGGTAAAGGGCGGTCGTTACGTGATCGTTGGACTTTTTGGGGGTGAGTTGCGGGTTCCCCTGCCCTCGATCCCCTTGCGCGCCGTCTCGATACTAGGCTCCTATACCGGCAATCTCGCGGAACTCAAGGAACTGATCCAATTGGTCAAGGACGGCAAGGTGAAGTCGATCCCCGTTGCGACACGCCCACTCGCCGAGGTCGACCAAACCCTGAACGATCTGCGCGACGGCAAGATCGTGGGCCGCGTGGTTCTAACCAATTGAGCGCCCTTACACCCACGCTTTACCTTCCGGTCGAAGAGGCCAATCGGGAACTGAACAGCAAGATCCTGGTTGGAATTTCCGCGATCAAGCGGGGTATGGCCGTGGTCATCGGTCAGCAATGGTTGTTGGTCAACAATCATGCTTTCATTCCTCGAGGCGTCATTCTGCTGAAGGGTCTGAACGCGCGGCAGGCCAACGCGATGCGCCATCTCAAGCAAAGCGGACACTTGATCGCCGCCAATGACGAGGAGGCGATGGGCCTCGCGGACCAGGAATACATCGCTCGAGATATCGCGCCCGAAATCCACGAATACTGCGATCTTTATCTTTCACAAGGGCCCATCCACGCGGAGATCATCAAACGCCGCACCGGCGCTCCCGATCAGCGGGTCGCGGTCGTCGGTAACCCCCGTCTGGATCTGCTGCGCGACCCTTTCCGCGCCGCTTATGTTAAGGCTGGAAATGCCAATCGCGAGAGATATGGCGACTATGTCCTGGTGAATACCAATCACGGTTGCTTCAACACCGCTTGGGGCAGCCGCGAAGCATATCTCGACGTGCAGGTGCGCATCGGTTGGATCGACCGGAACAAGCCCGAGGATATGGAGCTTTTCGAGCGCCACATCATCGATGACGAAGCTAATTTCCAGGTCAATCTGGACACCGTGAAACTTTTGCGGAAAACGCGTCCCAACACGTCGGTCATCATCCGCCCGCATCAAGCCGAGCGGCTCGACACCTGGAAAGAGCTGTTCGCGGACGACCCGGGCGTCAAGGTGCTGCGAGAAGGCAGCCATCTCGGCTGGATGCTCGGCGCCAAGATCATGTTGAACACCGGATGCACAACCGGCTTGGAAGCCGCCGTCGTGCGCTCTCCGGTCCTGAACGTCCTTCCCGAGAGCGGTAAGGCCCTCCTTCAGAACTCTTTTCTTTCGAACCATGTCAACGTCACGGCCATCGGCGCGACTGAAGCCGCGCGGGTGGTCCAAGAGGTGGTCGACGGCAACAGCGGGATCTTGGAGGAAGGCGCGCTGGGGCGAGCCGCGTTGCTTCGCGAACACCATGCCGGCATTGAAGGCCCCTATTCCCACGAGGGGTTCGCCGAGGCTATTGACGCGCTCCTGAGAACGCATGATTGCGATCGGGATGAGTTCGTTTGGAACCCCACCAAGCCGGCTGAGTATTTGAGCGATCTCAACAGGACCGGCTATCAGCGAGAGAAAATCACGCTCTCATTTGATCGGTTTCGCGAGATCTGGAACCAGCTCGCGGCTATAATCGGAGACGCGCCCGAGGTTCGATTCCGCCACGCCGGCGAAAGCTTGTTCCTCGTCGAGCGCGCCTAACCTTTGTCTAAACCTCCTCGGGCTTCCAATGGCCGATATAGATGCCTCGGACGCTCGCGTCGGTCGGGTTGTCGCGAATGCGTTCCTCCGACACGGTCACCCGGAGCCGGCGGTCGCGCATCCAGGCGAAGAGCGCCTCGTGAAGATCGGCGCGGACCGCCGCGTGTTCCGGGTCATCGCCGAGATCTCGAAACTCATCCGGGTCGTTTTCCATATCGAAGAGCTGCGGGCGGTACTTTTGGTGCAGGACGTATTTCCACCGCTTGGTCCGGATCATGAAGGATCGCGCGTCCCAGGGCTCAATACCGAGATCCGCCCGAGCCGGCCGGCCTGAATAATCACTTTCGCAGATCACATAGTCTCGCCAGGCAACCTCCTCGCCATGCAACAGCGGCAAGAGCGAGCGGCCTTCCATGCGGTGCGACTGAACCGCGCCGCCGGAAGCCTCCACGAATGTCGGCACCATATCGATCGCCTCGACAAACCGCGCATCGACGGTTCCCCGGGTTCCGTCCGCCTCGCCTCGGGGGTCGACAATGATCATCGGCAGGCGGATCGAGGGCTCATGAAACGGGTCTTTCTCGCCGAGCCAATGATCGCCGAGATTGTCGCCGTGATCGGAGGTGAAGACGATCATCGTGTCCTCCATTTGGCCGCGTTCCTCGAGAAACGCCATCAGGCGGCCGACATGGTCGTCGATCTGCTTCACCAGCCCCATATAGGCCGGAATGATGGTCTCCCGCGCCTCGGGTCGGTTGAACACGGCGCTGTCCCGATGGCGCATGAAGGCGGCATAGACGGGATGTGGGTCCTGTTTCTCGCGATCGTGGCGAACCACCGGAACAATGTCATCGACGCCAAACATCGAGGCATAGGGTTCCGGCGCGACATAAGGCCAATGTGGCTTGATATAGCTCAGATGCATGACCCAGGGTTGCTCTCCCGCCTCGGTAACGAATTGCATGGCGCGGTCGGTCATGTAGGCGGTCTCGGAATCCTCCTCGGCGACCCGCGCGGCGCCATTGGAATGTCCCCAGAACCAGCCGCTCAGGGTCTCCCCCTCCTCGCCCTCGATCGAATTCGCCGCGCTATGCCAGGGGTTTGGCGCGTCATGCCCCTTCGCGCGAAGATATTCGCTATAGGCAAGGTTCGGTTTGACCGACGCATCGGGATGCAGCCCGTCATCGCGCTCATAAGGCTCGAACCCGCATTCCGCCGTCACCACGCCGAGCTCCGAAACCGGGTCCAGCCCAACCTTCGCCATGCCTTCGCGGTCGGCGGCCATATGCGTTTTGCCGACCAGGGTCACGCGTTTACCCAGCGGACGCAGGTAGTCCCCCATGGTCCGCTCATCGACGCGCAGCGGGTAGTTATTCCACGACGCCCCATGCGAGAACATGTACCGCCCGGTATAAAACGACATCCGCGACGGCCCACAAATCGGTGACTGGCAATAAGCCCTGGAGAACGTCACCCCGCGCGCCGCCAAGGCATCGATATGCGGTGTCTGAAGATGCGGGTGACCATAACAAGACAGATAATCCGCCCTCAGTTGGTCGCACATGATGAACAGGATATTTTTGACGGATTTCATTTTTCAGCCCGACATGAACAAAAGAGCAAGTGGCTGAAGTCGAGCATGGGTGGGACCTTGTGTCGAGCCGAGCATGCTGATTTTTCGAGAACTTGATCTATCGCAACATGCACCCCAGCGATCCTCGATAACCTTGGAGACAGACAACCAGAGTTTCGAATGGTTCCGGAGGATGCGCGCCATGGCGACAATCATTGATCACTTGGAAACGGACCATCGAAATTTCGCCGGCCTGCTCAAGATTCTGGACCGCGAACTCGACAGTATCGCGGCGATAGAGGAGCCCGACTATCCGCTCATGGCCCTGGTTCTCGACTATCTCTTAACCTACCCCGATCAGGTGCATCACCCGAAAGAGGACCTGATCTATCAGATGCTGCTTCGGAAACTACCGGAAATTCGGGACAGTCTCGACGATCTGGAACATGAACACATGGTTCTGGCCAACCTTACCCGGGATTTCGCCAATACCTTGCGGGACGTCGTCGCCGGCGAAGCCGTGATGCGGGAGGATCTGCTGAACGCCGGTCGCGCCTTCGTCGAGACTTACAAAAACCATATGCTGAGCGAGAATGTCGGCGTGTTCAAACTTGCCCGACAACATCTCCCCGCTATCGACATGGACACGCTGATGGGGGATTTCGAAACCCAATCCGATGCATTGCGCGCCAACCATGCCGGCGGCCGGTTCGAGCGGCTATTGGAGACGATAAAGTCAGCTTCCAGTTGACGATAACGTTGGGGGCGGAGCCCCGAGCCAATCGCCGCTGCCTAGCCGTCGATCATTTCCTCGGCCATGCGGCGTAGCGCGCCTTTTTGGATCTTGGTGCCGTTCGGGCTTGGCGTGCTGGGAAACGCGTCGATCGCGAAAACCCGGATCGGGACCTTGAACGCCGCCAGACGGTCCTTGCAGTGGGCGATCAATGTAGCCTCGTCGATCTCGGCGCCGTCCTCGGGGATCACGAAGGCCACCGGCCGATTACCCCGCTCGGTCGCATGCGCGATGGTCTGGGCGTCGCAGACGCTGGGATGGGCGCAAAGATGGGTCTCGATCTCCAGCGGATTGACGAGAAACCCGCCAAGCCGCAGCACATCGCCCATGCGCCCGGAATAGGTGAAGGTCCCGTCCGCCTGAGTGCTGCCGAGATCACCGGTTTTGAAATAGCCGTCCTCGGTAAACGCCTTTTGGGTCGCCTCGGGATTACCGAAATAACCGACGAAGAGGTTGGGCGACCAGATCTCCAGCTCGCCCTGCTCGTCGTGGCCAAGGATCACACCGGTCTCCGGGTCCCGCGCCCGCACGCGTGCCTCGTCGCTCGCCAGAACGCCCCCACCCTCGGTGCGGATATCCTCGGGGTCATCCACGCGGCGCAACGAGAAGAACGAGAACACCTCGCTCATGCCAAACGGTCCGATTAGCGGAAAGCCGCGGCGATAGGCGGTTTTAGGCAGGTCCGCCAGGGCCGAATTGAAACTCGCATAAGGGCAGAAACGAAGATGTGGAAAGGGAATCTCGGCCCCGTCGGTCA
>JADHLJ010000277.1 GCA_016780745.1 Alphaproteobacteria bacterium
AAGCCCGAATGTTCGATCGAAAATCGTTCCCGTGACAAAGCCCAGGCGCGATGTGAAGCGAGACAATAATCCTCAAAGGCGTCCTTAACCATGTTCAATGGTTAGTGGCTTCCCGGAAATCAACGCTTTTTGAACATCGTCCGCAAAGGTTACGACGTGAGCGGGCGGCACGACATCGTGTGGAGGAATGATAAAGATCTCGGGTTTGGCGAGACCCGGCCGACAACGCAGTCGATCTACCGTGGACGGGTCGGTAATGCCAGCTTCCTCGATCGCATCAATCAGTCGTTTGGCATCATCGACTCGATATCGCCAACTTTGCTTGTAGCGATCAATCGCGACCGGCATTCTTTGATGACGCGCCAGGACATCATACTCATAGCGCTGAATATGCGTTGTGTGGTTTTCACGGATCATCCTGAAGCGGCGCGCTCGAAAAGCGACCTCGTTGAGCCATGGATCGCACACCAGAGGATGAGCACCGGAAGGCATAAGGTAGCCTAGAACATCGAACATCTTGCGGGTGATCGCCGGGAAAACCGCGAGCGGGGCTTGACCCTCGCCATCGTCGAACTTTATTCGGAAGGTTGGGCGATCATACATGAACGCGAAAAGCGCGATGTCGTCGGGATAATCTCGGCGATAGGTATCGATGGTTGAATCCCAACCGGCTTCCTTGAAGCGGAGTCCGTCGTTTGAAATCACCAGAACATCACCCGCCGCGCGCGCCGCGCTTGCGTTATACGCGGCGATTACACTGACACGTGGTCCCACGATGGGATGAATCTTCGAAGCCGGGTGCCCGGCCGACTTGTTCTCGGCGACGGCGAGCAGCGCATCGAGGTCGAGGTCATCGTTGTCGATGTAGAAAACCAGCTCGACGCGTTCGGGATGGTCGGCGGTTTCGTGTACGTTTTCGATCAAGCCTTCCATCATGTCGGCGTTGCCTCGGATGGGCGTGATAATGGAAATCTCGCTACGCATGGGGCACCGTGACCTTGGTTGGGTTCATGGCTCGGATAACGTCAGATTGGGTCGGCATTGGCGAGAACATCACTTTTCGATGCCTATTCAAACGAGAGTGGGACCGAGCGCCCATCCCGTACCTCGTCGAATAGGTGGGACGTTCGGACCAGTTGCTCCAACGGCGCAACCAAGTCCGGTTGCCGGCCGGCGCCAGCCATCAAATCGGGCCTGCCGACATTATCCACCAACTGTCGCGCGTCCAACGTCCGATAGGCTTTGCATTGTTGGTATTTTGCCAGGCCCGACAAAACCCGTTGGCGCCCATTATCCGTCGTATGGCCCTGAATCGTGACGGGATCGACCTCGGCGCCTGATACGAAGACCAGAGACCTCAATCGAAAGGCGACGTCGGACACCCAAAGAATGGAGACCGCGTCGTCGCAAGCCGGGCAAAGGAATTGACCGGCCGCTTGAAACCATTTCCGCGAAAGCGCTACCGTAACCGGGAGCGGGGCGGTCGCGTCCTCGAGCCGTAGAATCGTGTCGCCACGGTCCGCCCCGTCCCCAACCGCCATGCAAATCATGTTATCGCGCGGCCGGAGTATGGCGCCGCGCAAGTGGTTGTCCCATCCAGGTGAGCGGAACCGCGCCCCCGCATGCCACAGCAATATGATCCCACCGGTTGCTCGATCGGCGCATTCGTTGGTCCGTGAAACGAAACTTCTATCGGGTCCCCGAAGCGCGAGGTGACGGCCTTCCAGGTCACCGGCCTTATCTCGCTGGCCGGCCAGCACAGGTCCTTCCGGCGACACTGATTCATCCAGAGCGTAGGAGATGAACTCGATCGAGGCGGGATGGGCCGCGGCTCGCGAGAGGCCCTCAATATCCTCATGGCAATCCGCGTGGCCCCCATCGCCGGGCAAGAGTACCGAGATCACGATGCTTTCCATCAATCAAACCGCGCGCTAATTCATGGTAAATCGTCACTGACCAATCGATTGTGTTCGAGGCTACGTCAATTCACGCCGTGCGCCGCCAGCTGGAGCGATGTATCGAGATTAATACCCATGCGGACCAGCCATCGCAAGCTCGCTCCACGGGTCGACGCCCAGGGTTGATTGGATTTCCACTTGATCCATCCGAAGCCTTGGGTACATGAGATAGCGACCGCGTGGTTTTTTTGTATCGTGGATTTCGGCCCCGGCGTATTGGCGCGGGGGCGAACGTGTATTGGGCATTGGGGAATCGAATGAAATTGGGGTTTGTTGGGTTGGGGAAGCTTGGTCTGCCTTGCGCGGTCGCCGCGGACATGAAGGGGCACGATGTTCTCGGTTACGATACGAACCCCAAAACCATGTCCAAGGCACCACGGCGTTACAAGGAAACCGGGCCGGACGGTGTTGCGAGTTTCGATCCCTATCTGGAAGCGAGCGCCATCGGCTTTGGCTCATTGGAAGACGTGGTCGACCATGGAGATATCATCTTCGTCGCGGTGCAAACACCACACGACGCCCGTTATGAAGGTATCACCCGCCTGCCCGATGAGAGAGTGGACTTCGATTATTCTCATCTGGTCCGGGCGATCGAACAGATCTCCCGGGTTGTCAAAAAACAAACCATCGTTTCCATTGTTTCGACGGTACTGCCAGGCACGATCCGCAGGCTGATCCTGAGCGTCGCCTCACCTCGTTTGCGTATCTGTTACACACCGTCGTTCATCGCCATGGGCACCACCATGCGTGACTATCTGAACCCTGAATTCGTGCTTCTCGGCGTGCATCATGAGGACGCGGCGCTCACGGTGGAAGCATATTACAAATCCATGGTGGACGCGCCGATCGTTCGAACGACCCTCGAAACCGCGGAACTCATAAAGATCGCCTACAACACGTTCATTACAATGAAGGTGGTTTTCGCGAACACGATGATGGAAATCGCCCATCACGTCGAAGGCGCGGATGTCGATGAGATGACTCGGGCCCTCGGTCTAGCGCATCGTCGATTGATGAGCCCCGCCTACCTCAAGGGGGGAATGGGCGATGGCGGCGGTTGTCATCCGCGTGACAATATCGCGATGTCGTGGCTAGCGAGGAATGTCGGGCTCAGTTTCGATTTATTCGACTCGCTGATGACTGGAAGAGAGCGGCAATGCGAATGGCTTGCGGACCTGATGTGCGCCAGCGACCTTCCGAAGTGGATTTTGGGCTACAGTTTCAAGGCGGATTCCAACATCACCACCGGAAGCGCGGCCGTCCTCCTCAAGAATCTCATGGAAGAACGAGGGTACGAGGTCGGGCTCCATGACCCGATCGTCGATGGGCCCGACGCGTCGTTCGACCCGGCGGGACCCGTTGTCGCGTTGATCGGCTCGGCCCACAAGACCTTCGCCAAAATAGCCTTGCCCGCCGGATCGGTTCTTATCGATCCCTGGCGGATCTATAATGGCGATACCGGCGACATCGAGTATGTTCCGCTAGGAGCCCGCGGCACGCCATGAAAGCCCCAATTGGCCGCTCGAGGAGGTGGAAACACCGCGAGCCAATCATAGATTGACGTTGCCAACCCGCTTTCATGTGATTAAGGCTTGCCTGGGCTTTCGAGAAAACCGCGCGCGATCGCGGAGTCACGGGCCGGGAGCATTCATGCGGAAGAAAGTCAGCCTCGTCCAACCGAACTTCCGTCAAGGACCCAAGGAACTCGACGCGTATTATCTTCCCTACAGCGTGGGTGTTCTTTGGGCATACGCGTCGCGAAATCCTAGGGTCGAGGAAAGTTTCACGCTTGACAAGTTGATATTTAGGCGAGATCCGGTCGAGAAAACCGCCTCGCTGTTGGCGGATAACGATCTGATCGCGTTCAGCACGTATATTTGGAATCGGAATTACAACTACGCCCTGGCGCGCCGAATCAAGGAACTTAATCCGCACGTGAAAATGGTGTTCGGCGGCCCCGAGATACCCATCACCTCCGAGGCGCTGTTCGAAAGGTTACCCTTCGCCGATATCGTGGTTAAGCAGGAAGGCGAGGTCGCTTTTACCGCTGTTCTCGAAAGAGGACTTCGCGATTTGGACGATGTTCCAGGCCTCATTCTCAATAGTCCAGAAGGACCTAAATCGACTGGCGAGAGCGTCCGGATAAATGACCTGGACAGTCTTCCGAGTCCCTATCTCCAGGGCGTTTTCGACGCCTTGATCGCGGCCCATCCCGAGATCGAGTGGAATGGCACGCTGGAAACCAATCGAGGGTGTCCCTACCAATGCACTTTTTGTGACTGGGGGAGCCTCACCTACAACAAGATCAAGAAGTTCGAACCCGACAGGGTTTTCGATGAAATTGACTGGATGGCTCGTAACAAATGCGGTCACGTGTCGATCACCGACGCGAATTTCGGAATTTTTCCGCAACGCGACGAACTGATCGTTGATCATTTGCTGTCCGCGCAAGAACGGCACGGATATCCTTACAGCACGAACATCAGTTGGGCGAAGAATCAGAAGCACGCGGTGGTCGCCATCGCTAACAAGTTAACTCGATCCGCCTCCAATCGCGGGCTTACCTTGAGTTTCCAGAGCCTGACCCCCGACGTTCTTAAGAACATCAAACGCAGCAATCTACCCATAAACAATGTCGAGCAGATATTTGAAATCTGCGATCAGGCTTCCCTGCCGGTCGCGAGTGAACTCATTCTTGGCTTGCCGGGAGAGACCGTGGCGTCCTGGAAGGAAAGCGTTTTGGGCCTGCTGGATTTAAACCAGCATACCGGCATCGAAATTTTCCAGGCCCAATTGTTGGAAAATGCCGAGATGAACACCTCGCAACGCGAGGCTTTCTCCATCAAGTCCGTGACCGTTTTCGACTACATGAGCGGCAGTTACGACAACACCGAGCATCCGGAAGGCGTCGAGGTCGTCGTAAGCAACGACACGTTGTCGATGCCGGACATGATTGAATGTCATTTGTTCAATTGGCTGCTGACTAGCATGCATATTTTCGGATTTTCGCAGCTCGTGGCCCGATTTTTCAACCGTCATCTCGGATTATCCTACGCAGAATTCTATGACGGGCTGCGGGCGTCGCTGATGAAGGACGACTGGTTTCGGAATGAGCAGGACGAAATTCGGCGCCACTACGCTAAGTGGATGACGGACGGTCACATCAACCACCCCAAGATCGCCGGCATCGATATTCACGGATGGAACCTTGGCTTGCGAACGGTCCTTACCATTCATGCCGAGAACCGCCACGACATGGTGTTCGAGCATGTGGCGACGTTCGCCAGGTCGCACCCGGACGCGGACCAAGCGCTTCTCGACGACGTATTGGAGCTCCAGAAGCTCTACGCCGTACGATTTGAGCGCAAGGACCAGTATCCGTTAAACGTCCGGGTAGGGTCCAACATCCATGATTATATCACCGGCGCCGATGCCTTGGTTCCTGTCGAAACCCAATACGCCCTGGACTTTCCGGAAGACCGGAATGTGACGCTGAAGACTTATCTTGAGCGCTTCTATTTCAGTCGCCGCCGAAATTATGGAAAAGTCTCCATAACACGCGTAAATCAGGCTCCCGACTCTGGGCTTCCGTCGGTTGTCCCGGACGCTAAATCGCGGCGGATCAAGGAAGCGGTGCGCGCTGAATGACGACCGAGCAACATGATCAAGGTTGGAAAGGCGCGCGGACCTCTTTGGAATATAGTGCGTCTACGGGACCGATGAACATCAAACCCGCGATCACCCAGGAGAGGGTGTACAGAGTGAACGCAAGCCAGCGGAGAAAGAACATCGGGCTATCTCGGAGGCATTGTGTTGGACCATCCAGTTCGTAGCACTGGTGTTACTGGCAAATATGGCGTCGATTTTTTGGCTCACTAGCAGCTTGTTGAAGAAGTCTCTGGTTTGGCCTTGAGTATGGCCTCGTCGCCGAGATGGTAGGCGAATTCAATTTCGATCGAGCCGTCTTCGAGCAGTTCCGCCGATCCGGAACCACTGACGTCATCCATTTCGTCGAACCCGGCCCAGGTGAAGAAGACCATGGAGCGAGCGTATTCAAGCTCAAGGCTGGCCTGCATGGCACCGAAGGCGATTTCGCCGTGACCATCGCCGTGGATCGCCATCATGGCCGGCTCGACCAGATCAAGATAGTCGCGATCCCAAAGGTCGGCCTCGACGATCCGCCAGCGACCGATCAGTTGGCACTCCATCGGTGCCGTCACGGCCCGATGTCCAGCAGCTTGGGCAACCGGACCAGATTATAGGCCGCCGCCGCGAAGCTGAAGGCCCAGTCGACCTTGGCCCGCCCGCGCAGCTTGGTCTTAGCCATCCCGGCCACCGTCTTGATCCAGCCAAAGGCTTCCTCGATCCGCTTGCGGATCCGCTGGCTGGCGGCATAACCGGGATGCCGGGTGGTCCGCCCATCAATCGCCGAGCGCCGGCGGCTGGTATTCCGCGCCACATGCGGGCGCACGCCCAGGCCGCGCAATTCCTCGACGAAATCGGCGGCGTCATAACCACGGTCCGCGCCCAGCGTGACGGCGCGTGGCCGGTCCGCCAAGGGCTCGATCATCTCCAGCGCCGCCAGCCGCTCGGCATGGCCGGAGGCCCGGGTCAGCCTGGCATCGACGATCAGACCCGAACGGTTCTCCATCAGGCCATGGCCGATGTAACACAGCCGCGCCTCCATGCCCGGCCCCTTGCGGTACAGCATGGCGTCACCATCGGTGGTGCTTTGGTGTGTGGCGTTCGAGCGCCGCTGGCCCCGGAAGTCGGTCCCGGCGTTATGCCCACCGTCGCCAGGGCCGTCACCAGGGCCGTCACCAGGGTCATCATCGCGGCCGCCATCCCGCGGTTTAAAGCTCTTCATCGATGCCCAGGCCTCGACCAGAGTGCCGTCGACGCTGAAGTGGTCGCTCGACAGCAACCGCTTCACCCGAGGCCGCGACAACACGGCGGACAGGAACTTG
>JADHLJ010000278.1 GCA_016780745.1 Alphaproteobacteria bacterium
CGTCGTGGTGATCAAAAAACTCAAGCTCGACATCCGGTCCCACGGCGTCTTGTTCGATATGCTCGTCGCCCTTGGTGTGACGGTCGGTGATGAGAATGCGCATGTGTTGGCCCCTCCTGGGCGATCTTTGGGTCGGGTGGTTTTGGCGGTTAATGATGGGAGTCGGCGGGGATTTCGGCGAGCTCTATCAGCAGATTGCCGGTGGCTTCGGGATGCAGAAAGGCGATCCGCGAGCCGCCATGACCGATCCTGGGCGTCTCGTCGATCAGCTTGACGCCCTTGCCCTTGAGTTCGACCAGCGCGCCGTCGATGTCGTCCACCTCTAGGCAGATGTGAAACAGGCCCTCGCCATGTTCTTCGATCCATTTCGAGGTCTCGGTGTCCGGGCTGCTGGACTCAAGGACTTCCAGATAGGTCTCGCCGATCGGGTACATGGCGAGCTTGGTGTTGTAGTGGGGGACGTCCTCTTCGTATTCCATCTCGATGCCGAGCTTGTTCTCGAAGATGTCTCGCATCTTCTCCATGCTTTTGACGGCGATCGCGACATGCTCCACGCGCTTGAACTTCATGGCTGGTTCCTCCCGGTTAGCGTCCGGCCTAATGATGGCGGGATGCGTTTCGCCGAGAATGCCATCCCGGCGCCGAGGCAACAACGGCGCAGCGCTGGAAGGTCCATCGCATGGGGGATACTAAATCCCGTCTCGTTCCAGACTTTCCGCGAAATCGCGTTCAAAGATCAGAACGTCGCCTTCATAGGCCTCGATCCGACCGGTGAGATGAAAATGGGTCGCGTCGGCGCGCATGGCGCTGAAAGTTTCGGTGCGGACTTTCCAGTCATCGCGCTCCAGCTCTTGGGTCCAATGGGTCGTCGAGCGCGCGGAGAGCGGGTCATCGGGATCAATCGTGTGAGTCTCGCGCCCGACACCACCGGTGATCAGGCCGTGCTCAAGGTTGCGGTATTTGCCGAAGTCGTCCTCGATCCGGACCTCCACCCGACCGCTTTCGACATCCCGGGTGACCGTGCGTCGGTTGTCGCTCTCGCGCAGGGTCTCCTGACGCAGCGGTGGCGCGGTTTCCGCGGGCTCGAAGGTTGGCGTGATCTCTCCGTCGTGGCGTGGGCGGCGGGGCAGGGTGAGGCGGCTTTCGCCGGTCTTCACCTCGAGTGTCACGGGTTCCGGCGACGGCCAGATCATCGGCCAATAACTGGTCGAGATTGCCAGTCGAGCGCGGTGCCCCGGCGGGAAGACATAGCCGATATCGTCCAAGGTAACCGTCACCGACTCCGGTTTTCCGGGTTCAAGTGGAGCCACCGTGTCGTGCCCGTGGCGATGGGTGAGATTGAAAACGCCATAGCTCACCCGCGCCGAAGTTCCGTCCGGCGCCACGTCACAGAGCCGAACCGTGACCTGGGCCACCGGTCGGTTGCTCGACAAGCTAAGGTCGACGGTCGGGGCGCCCAGAATTTCGAGACTTTCCCCGAGCGGGGCTGTGTCGAAACAGAGTGATCCCGCGTCATCGAAACGCTGATCGGTGGGGCCTTCGGGGCCGAGCCAGATCATGCAGTACTCACCGCCCGCGGTTCCGGTAGCCAGAGGCGAGGAAATCGCCTGGGGTGTCGCCGGGCCCGGTTCCACGCCCAGGCCATCGGGGTTGAGAAAGAATAACTGCTGCTCGATATCGGCCGACGGCCATGCCGTCTCCTGGACCCAGCGTCCGGGGCGCGTGGCATAGCTGGCGCGGGGCGGGACGGCGTCCTGCATATAGGCCCGGAGCGCCGGGTCCGACATGACGCCGGTGTCGATGCCTTTCAGCCACCGGTCCCACCAGCGCAGACATTCCTGGAGAAAACCGATGGCCGGGCCCGGGACCGCGAAATGCGGATATTTGTGCAGCCAAGGACCGATCAGACCGCGCGCCGGCGCCTTGAGATTGGCGAGCATCGCCGGTACCGCGTTGGTATAGGCGTCGTTCCATCCGCCGACGGCCAGAACCGCTGCTTCAATGCGGGAATAATCCTCGCAAATCGAACCATGCTTCCAATAGGCGTCGCGTCGCTGATGCCGGAGCCAATCCGCCGCGAGAAGCGGGTTGTTCTCGAGGCGCTTCAGCCAGGTCTCGCGCCACGACTCGCCAACCAAGGCCGGATCGGGTGGCCGCGAGGAATAGGAGAACATGGTCGCCGACCAGCCGAGATTTTCGTTCAGCAGGCACCCGCCCTTGTAGTGAATATCATCGGCGTAACGATCCACGGTGGAACAGATGGTCACAACCGCTTTCAGTCCCTCGGGGCGGCGATAGGCGACTTGCAGGCCGTTGAAACCGCCCCAGGAGATCCCGATCATCCCGACCGCGCCGGTGCACCAGGGTTGCGCCCGCAGCCATTCGATGACCTCCAGCGCGTCGTCCTGTTCCTGGGCCAGATACTCATCGCGCATGAGGCCGTCGGAATCGCCATTGCCCCGCATATCGACCCGGACCGCGGCATAACCATGGCCGGCGAAATAGGGGTGGGTCAGCGCGTCGCGAACCGCCGTGCCGTCGCGCTTTCGATAGGGTAGGTATTCAAGGACCGCCGGCACCGGATCGCTCTCGGCATCCTCGGGCAGCCAGATCCGCGCCGCCAGGCGGCAGCCGTCGGATAGCGTGATCCAGGTGTTTTCGATATGTCGGACGGGCCGGGGGAAACTATCGATGACGGTCATGTCGGTGCCCATGGAAATCTCGGAGACAGATATGGGCACCATACACCTTCACCGCGTCCCATCGTCACGCGTTCGCCTGGCGGGCCTCCAGAACCCGGGTTAGCCAATCCGGGTCCATTTCCGGGACCGAGGAGAGCAGCAGCTCCGTATAGTCATGATGCGGCGGCGTCATGACCTCGTCCTTGGGGCCGGATTCGACCACCTTGCCTTGCAGCATGACCACCACGTCATCGGCGATCGCGCGTACCGTCGCGAGATCGTGGGTGATGAACATGTAGGAGACGCGGAGATCGTCCTGCAACCGCTGCAAGAGCTTTAGCACTTCCTCGGCAACCAGCTGATCCAGGGCCGAGGTTACTTCGTCGCAGATGATCAACTCGGGCTCAGCCGCCAAAGCGCGGGCGATGCAGATACGCTGCTTCTGGCCACCGGACAACTCGCCCGGCAAGCGATCGATATAGTCATCGGGCTCAAGTTCGATGAGCGACAGGAGTTCCCGCGTGCGCTCCTCGCGCTTGGAGCCGGTCATGTCGAGATAGAAGGATAGGGGACGCCCAATGATCTCGCGGATGCGTTGCTTGGGGTTCAGCGCCGTGTCCGGCATCTGATAGATCATCTGCATGGTCCGGAGTTGACCACGCTCGCGATCCTTCAGGCGCGGCGGCAGTACCTCGCCCTTGTAGGACACGCTCCCATCGGAAAGCGGCAACAGGCCCGTGATCACCCGCGCGAGCGTGCTTTTGCCGGAACCGGATTCGCCGACCACCGCGACGGTGCGCGCGTGGCCGATCTCGATGCTGACATCGTCCAGCACCTTGGGGCCGGAGCCATAGCTTGCGGTGACACCCTCGACCTTGAGCAGCGGCGCTTGAGTGGCATCCCCGGCGGTGGCTTTCTGGAAACTTCGCACGGATAGGAGCTGTCGCGTGTATTCCTCGCGCGGATTGGCGAGCATGGCCCGCGCGTTACCTTCCTCGACCAGATTGCCGTGCCGCAGCACCATGATCCGATCGGCCATCTGGGCGACCACGGCGAGGTCATGGGTGATGTACATGGCGGCGGTGTCGAACTGCTCGACCACGTCGCGGATCGCCGCCAGCACTTCGATCTGGGTGGTAACGTCGAGCGCCGTCGTCGGCTCGTCGAAGATGATCAGATCCGGCTTGCACGACATCGCCATCGCGGTCATCGCGCGCTGAAGTTGGCCGCCAGAGACCTGGTGGGGATAGCGAAAGCCGATGGTCTCGGGATCGGGGAGTTTCAGGCGCCGAAACAGGTCAACCGCGTCGCTCTCGGACGTCGCGCGATCAAGCACGCCGTGTTGAACCGGCATCTCCGAATACTGGTCGATCAGCCGATGCGCGGGGTTGAAGGACGCCGCCGCGCTCTGCGCCACATAGGCGATACGGGTACCGCGAAGCTTGCGCTTTTCGCTCTCCGGCATCGCGGTCAGGTCCATGCCGTCGAACATGACCGTGCCACCACTGATCCGGCAGCCAGGTCGCGCGAAGGCCATGGAGGCGAGGCCGATGGTGGATTTTCCGGCTCCGGACTCGCCAATCAGGCCCAGAACCTCGCCGCGCCGCAGGGTGACGTCGACGCCGTGGACGATCTCGTTCCACTGATCCTCGGACTGGCCCTCGATCCGCAGACCGCGCATCTCAACCAGGATCTCGCGTTCCTCGGGCGCTGTATGATTGGTGCTCATTCGCGCAGCCCACTTGTTTTGTGCAGGAACCAGTCGACCACGAAATTTACCCCGACGGTCAGCAAGGCGATCGACGCCGCGGGGATCAGCGGGGTCAGGATCCCATAGGTAATCAGGTCGGCATTGGCTCGCACCATGCTGCCCCAATCCGCGGTCGGCGGCTGGATGCCGAGGCCGAGGAAACTAAGCGCGCTAATGAATAGGAAGACGAAACAAAACCGGAGGCCGAACTCGGCGACCAGCGGTGCCATGGCGTTTGGCAGGATTTCGTTCTTCATGATGTACCAAAGGCCTTCGCCCCGGAGCTTCGAGACTTCGACATAGTCCATCACCACGATCCCTTGACTGACCGCGCGTGAAAGTCGGTAGACCCGGGTCGAATCCAATACCGCGATGATAATGATCAGCGACGGCATCGACGTCCCGAAAATGGTCAGCAAAAGCAGGGCGAAAATCAGCGACGGAATCGCCATCAAGATATCAACGACGCGACTGGTCAATTGATCGACCCAACCACCCAGGGTCGACGCCAGGAACCCCATGGTCACGCCGATCATGAAGGCAAGACAGGTGGTGATAAACGCGATACCGATCGTATTGCGGGCACCATAGATCAGCCGCGTGGCCATATCCCGGCCTAGATTGTCCGTTCCCAGCAGATAGTCGGGACTCCAATCCTCGAATTGCTCGCCGACGATTTCCGTCTCGCCATAGGGGGAAATTATCGGCGCGAAGACGGCCAGGAAGACATAGAACAAGATAATCGCCATGCCGAACAGCGCGGTCGGCGGCGCTTTCCTCAGGGCTTTCAGGGCTGCTTCCATGCCGCCCTCACTTCGGATGCATCAAGCGCGGGTTCGTCAGGATCGCCAGGACGTCCGCGGTTAGGTTCAACAAGATATAGGTAACGGCGAAAATCAGGCACGACGCCTGAACCACCGGAACGTCGCGCTTGGATACGGAATCGATCAGCAGCTGTCCTAGGCCGGGATAGACGAAAACCACCTCGACCACGACAACCCCGACGATCAGGAACGCGAGGTTCAGCACGATGACATTGATGATCGGCGCCCAGGCGTTTGGCAGGGCGTGATGCACGATCACCCGCATCCGGCTCAGACCCTTAAGGTTGGCCATCTCGATATAGGGGCTTGCCAGAAGGTTGATGATCGAGGCCCTGGTCATCCGCATCATGTGAGCCACGACGACCAGTGTCATGGTCATGGCGGGAAGCGCGGTTCGGTACAATCGCTCGAGCAGTCCCGTGCCTTCGTGAACGTTCGAGATGCTGGGAAACCAGCCCAAGGTGTTGGCAAGCCAGGCGATCAGGATATAGGCGACAAAAAACTCGGGCGAGGAAATCGAGCTTAACGTGACGACATTGATCGCCCGGTCATACAGTGAATTGCGATAGAGCGCGGCGAGAATGCCGAGAAACAGGGCCAGGGGCACGGCGATGATCGCCGCGTAGGCCGCTAGGAACAGGGTATTGCCGAAGCGGACACCGATGAGTTCCGAGATCTCCCGGTTATTGGCGAGCGACCGGCCCATGTCGCCCTGCATCATCGCGCCGAGCCACTCGATATACCGCTCATGCGGCGGCAGATCGAGCCGAAGCTCGCGCCGGAACGCCGCCACCGTTTCCGGCAGCGCGGCTTGGCCCAGGATCGCCTCCGCCAAGTCTCCCGGCAGCAGCTCCACCGCCAGAAAGATGATCAGCGATACGGCGATCAGGGTAAGGAGGCCCAGCGCCAAACGCTGGGCCACCATGGTTAGGATTTGAGACATGAACGGATCGGATGCGGTTCAGATCAACCGAACCACCACCTCTCCGCCGACTTGCTGCCGTCCATCTCCCAGTTGCCGGCGACCTGATCGTCATGCATCAGCTTGTCGGACAGACCGTGGATATGATTGGCGAACATCGGGATGACGACACCGCCATCATCGTGGACGATGGTCTGCATCTCGGCGTACATGGCGCCGCGCTTGGCTTCGTCCAGCTCGGCCCGCGCCGCTTTAAGCAACGTGTCGAACTTGTCGTTCTTCCAGAACGTGTCGTTCCAGTTGGCGCCGCTCGCATAGGCGGTGGAGAACATCCAATCCTCGGTCGGACGACCACCCCAGTAACAGACACACCAGGGCTTCTTCATCCAGACGTTCGACCAGTAGCCGTCATTCGGCTCGCGGATCAGATCGATGTTGATCCCCGCCTTGGCCGCGTGCTCCTTGTACAGGACCGCCGCGTCGACCGCGCCGCCGAACGCGGCATCGGCCGCGCTGAGGCTGACCGTGAGGCCCTCGGCGCCGGCCTTCTTGAGGTGATGCTTGGCCTTGTCCGGATCGTAGGTCCGCTGGGCCAGGCCGCCGGCGTGGAAGCGGTTGGAAGTCGAGATCGGATGGTCGTTGCCCAGCGCGCCGTGGCCATGCAGCACCTTCTTCAGGATCTCCTCGCGGTCCATGGCGTATTTCAGCGCCAGACGAACGTCGACATTGTC
>JADHLJ010000279.1 GCA_016780745.1 Alphaproteobacteria bacterium
ATCATGCGCGGCGTGGTCAAGCTTTCCAAGATCCTGGCCGATGGCCGCCAACAGATCGTGGGCCTGCAATTCGCGCCCGATTTTCTTGGCCGACCCCTGACAGCCGAAAACGCCATGACCGCCGAGGCCGCGTCCAGTGTTCAGATCTGCGGGTTTCCAAAGTCGACCCTTGAGCGATTGATGACCGAGAATCCAGGCCTTGAACACCGCTTGCTCGGCCAAACCTTGAAGGAACTGGACGAGGCGCGCGATTGGATGGTGACCCTGGGCCGCAAAACCGCCGCGGAGAAAGTCGCGAGCTTCTTGCATCTGATCGCCTCGCATATCGACCCGGAGGCTGATCACTCCGCGTCGTTCGAGCTTCCGCTGAGCCGCTCCGATATCGCCGATTTTCTCGGTCTCACCACCGAGACGGTAAGCCGTCAGATGACCCGATTGCGCCGCGAAGGGGTCATTACGATCGAGAATCGCCGCCTGATCACGATCCCCGACCACGAACGCCTGGTCGAACTGGCGGGGAACTAAGAACCATGGAGGAGCCGACCCATGTCTGATTTGCCGAAATGCCTGTTGATCGTCACCGCCGAGATCGACCCCGAGGTCGAGGACGACTGGAACAAATGGTATGACGAGGTGCACTTGCCCGACGCGACCGCCTGTCCCGGCGTGCATGGCGGCCAGCGATACGTCACCATGCAAGATGGGGTGACCACGGATCACGGCGCGAAGACGGTCTTCACAACCAAGGTCTACACCACAATCTACGAGATCGACGGGCCCGAGGTCATGGAGACGAAGGAGTTCCAGGCCATGCGGGGCTGGTATCATTTCACAGATCGTATCCGGGCGACCACGCGGGTTGTGAAAGCCCTTTAGAAACGGGAGACGATTCTTAGTCGTCCTTGCCGACCGTGACCAGGGGCTCGGCGAGATAAACCGTCTCGTCCTCCAGTTTCACCATGTATCGCAGAAGCGCCGGAAGCCCCCAACCCGGCCCACAGACGCCGTCGGTAAGACGAAACCGAGCCTTGTGGTGCGGGCAATGAAGCCACCCGTCCTCCACCCGCCCTTTGGCCAGCCGCGCCGCCGCGTGCGGGCAGTTGCCTTGGAGCGCGCGGATCTCTCCCGCTATCCGTAACAACATCACGCTGCGATTCTCGGCCGCTATCTCCAGAGGCTCTGTCTCGGAAACATCATCGACTTGGGCGACGGCCCGCCATGTTTGGGGTGATATATCCATCGGGTGACTCTCCTGGCGACATCATCGAAGATGGAGCCAATAAAAGCCAGAGCCGCGCGCCGCGGGACAGGGGATGAAGCAAGCATGAGTGAGACGAAAATCAACGACCTTCTGGAGCGTCCACTCCAGGTGATCAATGTCGGCCTGGAAGGCTTTGCCGAGGAGCTCGCCGCCGAAGGGGTCGAGGTTGTTCATGTCGACTGGACACCGCCGGCGGGCGGAGACGTCGAATTGGCCAATCTACTCTCGAAGCTCGGCGCATGAGCGATATCGCGCGCCGCATTGACGCCGCGAATGACGAGGCTTTGCGTCGGATGCTTTCCGGGGAGCCGGTGCTGGTCGATGTGATCCCCGCGGCAGAGGCGATACCCACGCTCAAGGATCGCATGATCCTGCATGCGGGACCGCCGGTGGAGTGGGCGGATATGTGCGGACCCATGCGCGGCGCGGTCGCCGGTATCGCGGTGTTCGAGGGCTGGGCACCGGATCTGGAGAGCGCCGCGCGCCTGGCGGGCGAGGGGGCTTTCGATTTTCGGCCCAACCATCACTTTGACGCGGTGGGACCGATGACCGGCATGACCACGATCGGGCAACCGGTGATGGTCGTCGAGAACCGGGCCTTCGGTAACCGCGCCTACTGCACGATCAACGAGGGCCTGGGCAAGGTGATGCGCTTTGGCGGCAATGACGCCGAGGTTCTGGACCGGCTGCGCTGGTTGCGCGACGATTTCGGCCCGGCGATGGGGCGGGCGTTGCGGGCCGGCGACGGCATTCCGCTCAAAAGCCTGGTCGCCCGGGGACTGACCATGGGCGATGAGATGCATCAGCGGAATGTCGGATGCACCGGCCTGATGCTTCGAGCCCTATCGCCGGCCATGGCCGAGACGGCCCGAGATCTGACGGCGCTCTCCAAGGCCCTGGCCTTCATCGGCGGCAATGATCAGTTCTTCCTGAATATCGCCATGGTCATGGGCAAGGCGATCATGGATCCGGTGCGGGGCATCGAGGCATCGACCATCGTGACCGCCATGAGCCGGAATGGCACCGAGTTCGGCATTCGGGTCAGCGGCACGGGCGATGCTTGGTTTACCGCGCCCGTGGAAATGCCCGAGGGATTGTACTTCCCCGGCTTCACCGAGGCGGACGCCAATCCGGACATGGGGGACTCGACCATCGTCGAAACCATCGGTCTCGGTGGTTTCGCCATGGGCGCGGCCCCGGCGGTCGCCGGCTTCGTCGGGGCGGGGAACGCGTCCGAGGCGGCGAATTTCACTCGCGCGATGGCCGAGATCACGCTTGGGCAAAACCCGGAATGGACGATCCCGGCCTTGGACTATCAGGGCGTGCCGAGTGGTATTGATATCCGGCGCGTGGTGGAGACCGGCCTCGCCCCGACCATCAACACCGGCATCGCCCATAGAGAGCCGGGCATCGGACAGGTCGGCGCGGGTGTCGTCCGCGCGCCGCTCGCTTGTTTCCAAGAGGCTCTTAAGGCCTTCGCGAAAACCCAGGGGGTGGCATGAGCGCGGTGGTCGTCAATCGGGTTCGCAAGGGCCAGTATCTGGATTCGGTGGCGCTGATGCGCTTCTCTCGATCCATCGCGGCGCTCAAGGGCGTGGAAGAGGCGGCGTTGATGATGGGAACGCCCGCCAACCTTGCAATCATGAGAGATGCGGGCCTCTTGGATGCCGATGCGTTGGATGCGAGTGGCGGTGATCTGGTGATCGCGATCCGCGCGGGCGATGAAGGTGCCGCCGGAAACGCGCTTACCGCGGCCGAGGCGCTTCTGGATCAGCCGCGCGCGTCTGGCGCCGGCGGCGCGGCGTGGCGCCCGCGAACCATCCGTACCGCGGTCGACCAGCGGCCCGGCGCCAATCTCGCCCTGATCTCGGTGCCGGGTGACTTCGCGGCCTCGGAGGCCCGCAAGGCGATCCGGCGCGGCCTTCACGCAATGATCTTCAGCGACAATGTATCCATCGACGAGGAAGTCGCCCTGAAGCGGGAGGCGCGTGACCTCGGGCGGCTGATCATGGGACCGGATTGCGGCACCGCGATCATAAACGGCAGGCCGGTCGCTTTCGCCAATCGTTTACCCCGAGGCGGTGTCGGGATCATCGGTGCGTCTGGAACCGGCATTCAGGAGGTGTCCTGCTTGATTGCCCGACACGGTGGTGGGATCTCTCACGCGATCGGCGTCGGCGGACGCGACCTCGGCGAGGCGGTTGGCGGGATCTCGACCTTGATGGCGCTCGACGCCTTGGCCAATGACGCGTCGACCCGGCATATCGTCTTGATCTCCAAGCCACCAGCGCCGTCGGTGATGGAGACGGTCTTGGCTCGGATCGAAGAGCTCCACAAGCCCGTCACCGTCTGTTTCATCGGCGCGGAGCCCGGAGCCATGCCGCCGAACGCGGGTCAGGTCTTCACCTTGAGGGATGCGGCGCTGAGGGCCGTAGACAAGGAAACCGTCGCTGTCGCGGAGTGTCCGGTGACGCCCGGCGCGGCTGGGAAAAGCAAGATCCGAGGCTTGTTCTCGGGCGGTACGCTTTGCGCCGAGGCTCAGGTGATCATGCTTGGTGCCGGCGAGGGCGTGGCATCCAACGCCCCTATCCCTGGCGCTATACCGGCGGAGGACGGAGAGGCCGCGATCACGCTGCTGGACCTCGGCGATGATGTCTATACCCGGGGGCGGCCTCATCCGATGATCGACCCGGAGGTTCGCGACGGCCCCATTGCCGCCGCCCTCGGAGATCCGGAAGTCGCCGTGATCCAGCTGGACGTGGTGATCGGCCTCGGCGCGCATGGTGACCCCGCCGGTCATCTCGCCCGGTTGGTGCGGCAAACACCGGCGAAAGACCGTCCGATCATCATCGCGTCAGTGACCGGAACCGATGATGATCCCCAAGTCAGGTCGGCTCAGGTCGCGGCGCTTGAAGCCGAGGGCGTGATCGTCGCGCCCACGAATGCCGACGCGGCGGAATGGGCGCGCGAGGCCCTAGACCGCAACCGGTCGGCGTGATGGATGGGGCCGCCGCTCGGATCGCGTCGACGGCCGCGTTTGAAGTGTTTGAGTTCCAGGCCACGCGGATTGGATGCGTCGCCGCCGATATTCTTTCAAAGGCCGGCGCCGGACGGGTGATCGCGGTGTTCGATGGCGGGTTCTATGTCGAGTTCGGCGCCGGCCTCGTTTTCCTGAGCGGCGTGGATTTGAGGAACGGCCCTCTCAACCTCGCGACCTCGGCACCTGGGTCGACGATATGGAGCGCCACCGGCGCGCGGGTTGACGATAGGGCCGTGACCTCCGGTGAATGTTTGATCGTGGGGAATAGGTTCCGTTTCACGCTTGGCGATGCCTCGATCTGGCGGCCTGAACATAGCTTCGTGGTGCCGAACGCCCGGGAAGTGTCCCGAGGGTTATACTCGTTCCGAGAAGCCGCGACTGGTCGGCTTCCACGCGAGGGGTTGGGCTGCTTCGTACAATACCCAACGGGCGAGGCGGCGAGCGGCGGCATTGTGGAGCGCGCGAGGCCTTGTGTCCGCGCGCTACGGGATTGGTTAGTCGGCGCTTTCCGTGACAAGGAGACGGCGCATCCGGAAGATGTGGTGGGGCTAATCGGTCTTGGGCCTGGGCTGACGCCGTCGGGAGACGATCTTATCGGTGGCGCGATGATCGCCGCGCACGCCTTGGGCGAGGGGGCGGTGGCGAGTCGGTTTTGGGATATGGTTCGGCCCCAATGGGATGCGACTGGCGAGATTTCTCGCGCGCATCTGCGTGCCGCGTCCGACGGCATTGGTCACGAGGAAATCCATCGCGTCATTAGGGCCATGCTGACCGGACGGACCGGCGAGTTTGGCTCGCTGATCGAGGGGATTGACGATATCGGCCACAGCTCCGGCTGGGACGCCATCGCCGGTGTCACTCTCACTCTCGACGCCTGGCTGCTTAGTCGACCTTCGCCATGACGTCACCGGCGAATTCCTCCAGCCGCTCGACGGTCCCCGGCAGGTCGTCGCCATCGCCGCCGATCAGAAAGTGCTGGAGGCCAACGCGCCGATAAGCCTCGATATCGTCCACGATCGCCTGAGCGCTTCCGGTAAAGGTCATGCGCGCGCCGTCACGACCTTCCTGTTCCGGCCCGATGCGGCATTTGATGGCCAGGATGGCGGCATCGATGGCGTTTGGATCACGGCCACTTGTCTCCGCGGCGCTTTGGACACGGCCCAGGGCGGCGGCATAAAGCTCCGGCGTGTCGAGAGGGATGCGCGGGTTCGCCGCGACTGGATACCAGCCATCACCAAGCCGTCCTGCCCGCTTGAGCGCGCCCTCGACCTCGCCGCCGACCCAGATTGGCGGGTGCGGGTGCTGAACTCCCTTGGGCGCGAAAAGCAGGTTATCGAAATTGACATGGGCGCCTTGTTTGCTAGGCGCGTCGGCGGTCCATAGCTCGCGGAACGCCTCGATATATTCCTCCGAGGCAGGCGCGCGGCTTTTGAAGGCGGGGCCGCCGAGCAACGCGATCTCCTCGGCCATCCAGCCGATGCCGACACCCGTGGTCAGCCGACCTTTCGACAGCACGTCGAGGGTTGCCAGCATCTTCGCCGCCAGAACCGGTTGGCGATGCGGCAGAACCAGCACCGAGGTGAGCAGGCGGATGCGGTCCGTCGCCGAGGCAACGAAACTAAGGGCTGTGATGGTCTCCAAGGAGACGCCCGTGTCCTGGGCGAAAAATTTTCCGGTTTCCGAGTAGGGATAGGCGCTGTCCACGTTGGTCGCGACGACCACGTGGTCGCTCATGCCGAAATGCTCAAACCCGAGTGCTTCGGCGGAGCGCGCGATGGCTTTCAGCGAGTCAGGCTCGCCGGCGGTCCCGCGCGATCCGAAATGCAACCCGAATTTCATGGCTTTCCCCTTGGTCGAAGCGCTGGATCAGGCGGAGCGGTCGCCGCCGACCGGAATGTTGTCGTAGACGCCGACGCCCTGAATGATCAGGAATTTGAACGCGCCGTCATTCAAGCCGTGGACGTAATGCGCGACGTTTGGCGGCACCTCGCAACGCTCTCCGGCGTTCAGAACATGTTCCGCCCGGGGCGCCCGGGTCTCCACGACCATGGGGCCTTCCAGACAGACGAAGGAATCCGTGATCTCGGTGTGAAAATGCCAGGGGATGCATTGACCGGCATCCAAGGTCAGCACCGTGACCCGCATGTCCTCGCCTTCCATCACGGATTCGCGGCCGGCGATCTCGGCGGCTTGATAAGGGCGTACTTCCATGCGATCTCCTCGGGTCGGGTTGACAGGCGCAAAGGGCCCCTTCAGCCACGCCCATGCGCGGCGCGACGGCGTTCCTTCATCAGCTTGTGGCTTTCCTCGGTGCCGTCATGCAGCGAGCCGAACCACTTATCCATCGGGACCGTGCCATCGCCGCCATAGTTGCACTCGAAATATTTGTGATGAAGGAAATGGAAATACCGCTGGCCCAGGGTCAGCTCATGCTTGCCGTTTAGCAGGAATTTATCGAACCCGACATGGCCCAAAGCCGGCGTCAGACCCGTCGCCTGGACATGAAAGATCGCGTGGAGCGGATGCGAGAGCACCACCCAGTGCATCAGAATGCCACTGAAATACAGCACATGCTCGACGGGGTGCATCGACAGC
>JADHLJ010000280.1 GCA_016780745.1 Alphaproteobacteria bacterium
GCGCTTGATGAAGAAGGCTTCGTTGCGGTCCGGCTTGGCCTCCTCGCTGACCCGCGAGGTGCGCACATTGTAGCGGTTCATCGCCATATAGCCGTTATTGTGCTCGTTCATCATCACGGCGAGCTTGGCGTCCATGGGTTGGGCGTGAAAGCGCGCGGCCTCGGCGAAAGTGCGCTTGATCAGGCCGGTGTCGACGCCGTGATTGATCAGAATGAAGAAGCCGACACGCTCAAACACCCCGCGCAGCGCATCCGCCACCTGGCGCTTGCCGGCCTCGCCGCCGTCATCGAGGGGCGCCATGTCGATGGTCGCGATGCGATCCAGAGCCAGTTCGGTTGAAGTACCGCCCATGATCGTTCCCTCTCCTCTATCCACGCCAAGAGTAACCCGCGGGCACCCGTCGCGCCAAATGCTAGGTTTGTCGCGCGGTGGCGTCGAGGACACCTCGATAGAACGCCAGCGCCGCGTCGTCCCGAGCCTCGATCGTATAGCGCGCGGCGGTCCGCATGCCGTGCTCTATCATTTGGCTTGCCATGGCGGGGCTCTCGCGCGCCATCACCATCACCTCGCCCAACGCGTTCGCGGCCCCCTCCATGTCATCCTCGGCCACCCAGATCCCGTTTTCCGACGTGGCGTATTCCTCGCCCCCCTGGCCGGTAAACCCCGCCACCAAACAGCCTGACGCCATGGCCTCCAACGCCGGCAAGCCCAGGCCCTCGAACCGTTGCAACGAAAGAAACACCCGTGCCTGTCGTAGCGTGCCCATGACCTCGGCATGTGTCATATCGTCGATCTCGACCCACTCGAAATGCTTGAATTCGGAAAACCGGCGACGGAAGTGGTTCTTGATAAACGCCGCCTCGTGACTGCGTTTCCTGGGCATCACCGCGATCCAGTCCTTCTTCGCGGAAGAATCAACCGGTCCGGTCTCGACGCCACACGGAATGACCGGCACGTTCTCGACATCGCAATATGTCTCCAGATACCGCTTGCACGCGATCGACGTCGCCGCGACACCGGCAAGCGGAAGATCGGCGAGGCCAGATCCATCGCGCAGGAAATTGAACGGGTAGAATTGATTCTGCACCAGCAAGACGTTGTGAACATCACCTCGTGGCGAAACTTGGAGCTGCCGTGAGTTGAAGGTTTCGGGCCAAACGTAAAGATCCCCGGGTCTTCCCTCGACCGCGCCGACATGGATTGGCGCGTCCATGCCCCAGTCGTGCCGAACGTGTTCCGCGTCCCGCGTCAGCACCAACACGTCAATTCCGCTCGATCTCAGAACCGCCGCGTGCTCCAACAGGACCTTGACCCCGCCCGCCGGCCCGCTGCTGCGGGGCGCGATAAACAGAACCCGTCTTCCGAAATAGTCCTGACCCATCATTGGATCCGCGTGGAAACCGTCATAGATCCTCGTAAGCAATCGGAAACAGATCGCGCATCTCCGCCCGATCCGAAATTTGCATCACATGATGCAACGAGAACCGCCAGGCGGGACCGACCTCCAACTCCGGCGGCGTAAAGGGGAAGGCGAGGTTACCAGCGGTCGACAGCCTGCCGGGGAAGCCATGGTGCAAGAAGTACTGTTTCGTTACGGTGATCACCGCTTTCGCCCGCTCGCGAGTCGGCGCGACGCATTCAACGAGAATGCCGATTTCCCGCGGCGGCATATCCGGCGGGCTCGGCCAATTCACCACGCCATTCAGACCATAGAACCGGGCACGAAGAAGGTCCCCCGCGTCTTCGCCCGCGAGGCCGGACACAATCGACTTCACCTCCGTCCAGATCGTCTCGATCCGCTCGATCACCCTTGGATCGCTGGTCCCGGCGAAAAACGCGCATCGGAACCCGGCGGGCGCCGCCGCCTCTAACTTCAAACTTGGCTTCATATCCCGCCAGAGCGCGCCGGATACCCGGACCCGATGCTCGTCCAGCGCGGTGTACACCGCCTTGGACAGATCCAGCTCGCCCCCAGGCTCGCGCACGGTGAACGGGTCACCTTGCTCATAAAGCGCATGAGCGGCGACCGAGGTTGGAGAGGCATGACGGTCCGGGTTCATGCAATCCAGGGTGAAGCCGTCACCGTCCAGGGTCGCCATTATGGAGTCGCGCCCGCCCGGATCGCAGCAAAGCGAGGCGCATTCGATGATCTTGGCCATATGAGTCGACAGCGCCCGGTCATGGCCGCGCATCAGGGCCACGGTCGTGTAGATCGCGGTATCGCAGGCGCGCCCGGCGATCACCACATCGGCGCCGCCTTCCAGGGCCGCGACGAAGGGCGCTTCATCCATTTGGGCGACGATATGCGGGCTCTCGGTGATGTCGGCGTCGGTCGCCTCGGGAAAAGCGCCAAGCGGTGACAGTTCGCCCGCGCGGCGTGCCTGGAGCACCCGCTCTTTGGGAATATCGGCGCGGATCGAGGCGAGCTTGAAGGACAGGCCGCGATCCCGCGCGATCCCGCGCACCATGTCCAGAACCGCGTCCAGATGCGGCGCCGCGCCGGCGGTACCGGCGGTGCCGATGATCAGCGGCACGCCAAGGCCGCGCGCGCCCTCCAGCAGCATGGTGAGGTCCCGCCGGGTGATCTCGGGATCCGTTGCCATCTTGCCCATGCCGAGATAGGCCGGCCCCGGATCGACCGATCCCATATCCGCGCCGATCATATGCGGCTCATGGGCGAGCCCCCGCTCGAAGGCCGGTTTCAGCACCCCATAGCCGAGTTGGCCGGAGGCGGACATCAGACGCACGGGTTCAAGCTTGCTCATGACATCTCTCCCTCGGGCCCCTCGGGGATTTCCACATCCAGCAACAGGGCGTGCTGCTGAGCGCCATAGACATCGCCGTCACCGGGAGAGCCGGCGGTCATCTTGCGGTCCATGGTGATCTTTATCGCGTTGGCCAAGGGATAGGGGATACGCCGCACCCGGTTGGCGGACACGCCGTAGCGCTCCGCCACCGCCTCGGCCCGCAGCCCCTCGGCGGCGATGGCGGCGGCGTAATCAGCCTCGGAATTGAAGAACAGGTCGATGGTCAAAAGCCCGGGTCCGGCATTCTTGGAACGCACGATCCGCGCGACGTCGCACAAGCGACGGGATGCGGGACGGCGCGAGGGGGCGGGGCCGGTCACGCCGGTTTTCCTGTTTCGGCGAGGCTGTCATAGACCGCTGTCTCGAAGGCCAGGAACAGCGGCAGCGACTTCTCGTCGACAAAGGGCAGGATCTGCGTCGCGTAGACCCCGGCGATGCCGTTCCTCGGATCGATCCAAAAATAGGTATTGGCCAATCCGGCCCAGGCGAGGCTTCCGGCGGGACGCCCGGTCGGCGCGTCGGCTTCGTTGATCATGAAGCTCAACCCCCAGGTCTTGGGCACGCCCGGAAAGAACTCCGCCGCCAGCGATCGTTTTGGATCGTAGGTCTTCAACTCGACCACCCGACAATCGCCCATCTGGTTTATCGACATCATCTCGACGGTTTCGGGCCGCAGGATCTGGTTGCCGTTGCCCTTGCCCTTGTTGAGGATCATCCGGGTGAAGGCGCCGTAGTCACCGATGGTCGAGTAAATCCCGCCGCCGCCGGCCTGAACCTCCGGGTCCTGGATGATCTTGAAACCAGGCATCGGCGAGAGGCCGTCCGGGCCGCGCTGATGCACCACCGCGCGCCGCGCCTCCATGTCATCGGTGATTCGAAACGCGGTGCTGGACATGCCGAGCGGCTCGAAGATGTTCTTGGCCATATAGTCGCCAAGCCGCTCGCCCGTGACCGCCTCGATCATGAGCCCGGCCCAGTCGATATTGATGCCGTATTCCCAGCGGGTTCCCGGATCGAACATCAGCGGCGTGCCGAGCGCCGCCCGCTTGCCCGTCGCGCGCGAGACGATGCCGGTGGTCTCGGCGAACCATTTGATCTGCCGGTGCCAGGTATCGTAGCCGAACCCGGCGGTATGGGTGAGAAGCTGGCGCAGGGTCACCTGCGACTTCGGTGGCCGCAGGACCGGCGCGCAGTCCGCGTCGAAACCGGTCAAAACCTGGACCTCGCCCAGCTCCGGGACCACCTCGCCCGCCGGCGCGTCCAGCGACAGCTTGCCCCGCTCGACCAGCTGCATGGCCGCGACGCCGGTGATCGCCTTGGTCATCGACGCGATGAAGAAGACGGTATCGAGGCTCATCGCCGTCCCGCCGCCCAAGACGCGCTCGCCAAACGCCGCCTCGTGGATCACCCCGTCGCGATCGGTAACCAAGGCCGCGACACCGGGAACATCCCCGCGTTCGACGCCGGCGCTCAGCAGCGCGTCAAGCTTCTCGGCCATTACCATCATTCAGCTCCAAATGCATAAATTCGAGGCGCCGCGTCCCCGCTCGCTCTCCGTTTCGGCGATGCTACGGCGGGATCAGGTACCGCGCCAAGCACCCATGCGATTTCCTCTTTTTCAAGGACATGGCTCAAGGCCAGGTAACCCGGACCCAAGGGCATGGACAGCGGGCGGCGGCTCCAGTCTAATGCCGCGCAATCGGGCCGCGCGGTCGGGCGGCGTTCATCGGGAGAGATCGACATGGATATCGGGGTTTTCATTTTCGACACGGATTACAGCATTCCAGTGGACGAGCTGGCGCGCGAGCTGGAGGCGCGGGGTTTCGAGTCGCTGTTCGTGCCCGAGCACACCCATATCCCGACCAGCCGCAAATCCCCCTTCCCGGGTGGCGGCGAGCTGCCGAAGATGTATTCCCACACCCTCGACCCCTTCGTCTCGCTGGCCTATGCCGCCGCCGTAACCACCAAGCTCAAGGTCGGCACCGGCATCTGCCTGGTGCCGCAGCGCGATCCGATCGTGACCGCGAAATTGGTCGCCAGCCTGGATCTGATGTCGAAGGGCCGTTTCGTCTTCGGCATGGGCGGCGGCTGGAATGTCGAGGAGATGGAAGACCATGGCGCGACCTACAAGACGCGCTTTGCGATGATGAAGGAGCATGTCCAGGCCATGAAGGCGCTGTGGTCCGAAGAGGAAGCGGAATTTCACGGCGAGCATGTGAATTTCGAGAAAACCTGGTCCTACCCCAAGCCCCACCAGACCCCGCATCCACCGCTGCTGATGGGCGGCGAGACCGATTACACGCTGCGCCGGGTGGTGGATTACTGCGATGGCTGGTTCCCCCGCGGACGCGGCGGATTTGATCCGGCGGAGAGTGTGACCCGGCTCAAGAACATGGCCGACGAGGCGGGCCGCGACATGTCGACCCTGCAGGTCAGCGTCTTCGCCGCCCCGCCGGACGCCCAGGTGCTGGAGAATTACGCCCAAGCCGGAATCAACCGGGCCATCCTCGGCCTGCCGTCCGAGGACCGCGACACGGTGCTTGGACTGTTGGATAAATACGCGCCGCTGGTCGCCTAGCGGCGCCGGAAACAGATCGTCGGGCCGGGGCATCCACCTCGGCTCGGCGCCGTTTCGTCCGGGCTTTCGACCAAGTCACGCGACCGTTTGCCACAATCCGGGGCAAAAGCGATTACGGCGCTTTGAACCGTAACAATAATCAGGTTAGGTTGCGATCATGCGACGCTATAGAAGCACCAAGATCGTGGCCACGCTCGGACCGGCGACCGCGACCGAATCGAAAATCACCGAGCTCTTTAAGGCCGGGGTCGATGTATTCCGGCTGAATTTCAGCCACGGCACCCATCGCGACCACAGCGCGACCTACCGCAAGATCCGCAAGCTCGAGAAGAAAATCGACCGCCCGGTCGCGGTGATGGCCGATCTGCAAGGTCCGAAGCTGCGAATCGGCACCTTCAAGGATGAAACGGTGGAGCTTGAGGCCGGGGACAAGTTCCGCCTCGATCTACGCGATCAGCCGGGATCGAAATCCCGCGTCCAGCTGCCACATCCCGAGATCTTCGAGGCGGCGAAGGCCGGCACGGACCTGCTGCTGGATGATGGCCGGATCCGGCTCCGGGTAAAGAAAGTCACGGCAAAGACCATCGATACAGAGGTCTTGACCGCCGGCACGTTGTCGAACCGCAAGGGCGTCAACGTTCCCGGTGTGTTGCTTCGCCTGTCGGCCCTGAGTGATAAGGATCGCGCGGATCTGGATTTCGCGCTCGATCTCGGCGTGGATTGGATCGCGCTGTCCTTCGTGCAACGCCCCGAGGACGTGGCCGAGGCGCGACGGCTAATCAACAACCGCGCGGCGGTACTGATAAAACTGGAAAAACCCGCGGCGATCGAACATCTCGAAGAATTGGTCGAAATGACCGACGCGGTGATGGTCGCGCGCGGCGACCTGGGCGTCGAATTGCCGCCGGAGAAGGTTCCGGGCTTGCAAAAGCGCATCGTCAAGCTGTCACGGCAACTCGGCAAGCCGGTTGTGGTCGCGACGCAAATGCTGGATTCGATGGTCCATGCCCCCGCCCCGACCCGGGCCGAGGCCTCGGATGTCGCGACCGCCGTCTATGATTCCGCCGACGCGGTCATGCTGTCGGCGGAAACCGCCGCCGGTAACTATCCGATCGAGGCGGTTGAGATGATGAACCGGATCATCCGCGAGGTCGAAAGCCACGAGACCTATCACGCGATCACCGCCGCCAGCCATGAAGCGCCGGAGCCCACGGTCTCGGACGCCATCACCCTGGCCGCGCGTCAGGTCGCCGAGACCATCAGCGCGAAATGCATCATCACCTACACGACCTCGGGCTCGACGACCCTGCGCGCCTCGCGCGAGCGGCCAAGCGTGCCGGTGCTCTGCGTAACGTCAAGCGAGCGCACGGCGCGCCGCCTGGCGATGGCCTGGGGCGTTCACGCGGTGCATATCGATAACGAGGAACGCTTCTCCGCCGTCGTCAAACGCGCGGTGGAGACCGCCAAGGCGCATGAATTCGCGGAATCCGGCGA
>JADHLJ010000281.1 GCA_016780745.1 Alphaproteobacteria bacterium
GAGACGGCGGAACTGCTGATCCCCAAGGATCACGGGTTCGGGACCCGGCGCGTGCCGCAGGAAACCCACTACTACGAGGTCTACAACCAGCCGAACGTCAAGCTCGTCAGCATGCTCGATGTGCCGATCGAGCGGATCACCAAGACCGGCATTCAGACCAGCGAGGCGGAGTACGAGTTCGACGTCATCATCTATGCCACGGGTTTCGACGCGGTCACCGGTACCTTCGACCGGATCGATATCCAGGGCGCCGACGGGCAACGCCTTAAGGAACGCTGGGTCGGCGGGCCGAAAAGTTTCGTCGGCCTGATGCTGGATCAGTTCCCCAATATGTTCATGATCATGGGCCCACATGCCGCGCTCGGGAACAATCCGCGCAGCATCGAGTACAATGTCGAATGGGTCAGTGACCTGATCGGCTACATGACCGACAAGGGGCTGGAGCGGGCCGAGGCACGCCCCGAGTCCGTCGCCATGTGGCAGGATATCGTCCACCAGAAGGCCGAGGGCCTGTTGGCGAACGAGATCGATTCATGGATGACCGGCATCAACTTGAATGTCGAGGGCAAGCAGACCCGCACGATCGTGCGTTACAGCGGGACCGCGCCCGAATACCGCGCCACCTGCGACGCGGTGGCCGCGGGTGGCTACAAGGAATTGGATTTCGACTAGGAAACGAGCGTTAAGCCGAGCGACGTCCCGCAAGATAGGTCACGTCCACCGCGCCAACTTCCTCGGCGTGGTTTTCGTTGGCCAGGACCTCGCAGTTGTCGCCGGGGCCATAGGTGTGCGGCTTGCCGTTCTGGGTGATGGTGATCTCTCCGGATAGCACATAGAGCCGGGCGTCGAACGGATGGGTGTGATCCGGGTTATGGGTTCCCGCGGCCATGCCGCTCTCTTTCAGCTCAAAGCCATCGCGTTGCAATTCGGATTCCCAAGTCGCGCGGTCCATCGATTTTCTCCATCCGTCATTCAGTTTGTCAGAGCTTGCCGAGTTCTAGCGTCCAGCGCAAGACGGGGCAAGGCGGGGGCAAGAATCGAGAACGCGCCGCTGGTGGGCGGCGCGTTCGTCGGATAAGCGATGTTGCGTGGTCTGATCCCGTGATCAGGCCACGGCCACGCCTTGGCGCGACAGAGCATCGAGGCTGTCGTCGAGGGCGCGGGCATAACGATCGAACATGTCGTCGATCTCGGCCTCGGAGATCACCAATGGCGGGCAGAAGCACATGGAATCGCCGACCGGTCGGGTGATCAGGCCCTGCTCGAGGCAATAGTTGCTGACCATCGCGCCGACATTGTCGGAGGCCGCGAAGGCTTCCTTGGTGGCCTTGTCCTTGACCAATTCCGTGGCGCCGATCAGGCCGATGCCGCGAACCTCGCCCACCAGCGGATGGTCGGCGAAACTGTTCAGACGCTCCTGATAACGACCGGAGACGGCCTGGACGTGGCCGAGGATGTTGTCTTCCTCGTAGATGTTCAGGGTTTCCAGGGCCACGGCGGCCGCGACCGGGTGGCCGGAATAGGTGTAGCCATGGCCGAACACGCCGAGCTTGGCGCTGGCATCGGCGATCGCCTGATAGATGTCGTCGCTGATCATCGTGCCGGAAATCGGCAGATAGCTGGACGACAGCGCCTTGGCGCAAACCAGGATGTCCGGCTTGATGTCATAGGTCTGCGAGGCCCAGAAGTTGCCGGTCCGGCAGAACCCGCAGATCACCTCGTCGGCGACCATCAGCACGTCGTGCTTCTTCAGCACCGCCTGGATCTTCTCGAAATAGCCCTTCGGCGGAACGATAACGCCGCCGGCGCCCATGATCGGCTCGGCGAAGAAGGCGGCGACCGTTTCCGGGCCCTCGTCGATGATCATCTGATCGAGATCATTGGCCATCCGGGTGGAGAAATCCTCTTCGCTCTCCCCGTCCTCGCCGAAGCGATAATAATGCGGATTGTTGGTGTGCAGGAACTTGTCCAGCGGCACATCGAAACCAGCGTGGTTCAGGTTCCGACCGGTGAGGCTGGCGGCGGCTAGCGTGATGCCGTGATAGCCGTTGATCCGGCCGATGATCTTCTTCTTCTGATGACGACCGCGGGCGTTGTTGTAGTACCAGATGATCTTGATCGCGGTGTCGTTCGCCTCGGAGCCGGAGTTGTTGAAGAACACCTTGGAGACCGAGCTCGGCGCCAGACCCATCAGTTTCTCGGCGAGGTCGATGCCGGGCAGGTGCGACTTCTGGCCGAACTGATGATAGTAGGGCAGCTTTTGCAGCTGTTTGGTGGCGGCGGCAACCAGGCGCTCATGCTGAAAGCCGAGCGAGGTCGACCAGAGGCCGGCCATGCCCTCGATGTACTTCTTGCCGCCGTTGTCCCAAACATAAACGCCCTCGCCGCGCTCGATGATCATCGGGCCTTGTTCTTCGTTGGCGCGGAAGTTGGTGTAGGGATGCACGAGATAGGCGACGTCTCTCGCTTCTGGCGAGTTGGGCTGCAAGGGCATGGGATCTCTCCAACGGATACGGCGACGCAAATGGCATCGCGAATGAACTGGGTCAGAGCATAGCAGTTTAAAACCGTCGCGAAAGGGGGGAGTCGATCACCGTTGGTTCGCGGGTTCCTCGTCCTCGTCCTGGTACTCTGCGATTTCGATGGCGGGTTCCGGCCCCGCATCGTCCTCCTCCCAGCGTGGCGGTTTAGCGGGGGTGTCTAGTCCCCAACCGTCGGGTTGCCATGGTTCCGGGATGTCTGGGTCCAGGATGGCTTCTTGGATGTCATCCTGTTCCGATGCCTGTTGATCGGCGTCGAGAATGCGCTCGAGCGATTGCGCCAGGTTCGCCATCAGGTCCTGGGCGGCGCGGTCGTCCACTTCTTGGAACAAGGCTTCGTAGTCCAACAGCTCTCGATCCAGCATATCGGCGCGCGCGGCCTGATTGGTGGCGCCGAGAGCGCGCAATTGCTGACGCGCCTCGTCGACCGTCGCCAAGGCTTCCGACGGTGTAATCACGCCCTTGAAGGCGAGCAAACGCATCAGGTTAACCGTCAGCATGAACCCGGACAGCGCGAAGGCTTCCGATTTATGGTCCATGGCGGAGATCTCCTTGGTGGCCAACTCGTCTGAGTTCGTCGCGATTATGAAACGGGCCGCCGTCGTGGTCGAGCCGTCTGGTCACCATCAGGGATCGTTTGCGAGGCCGGCGGTGGCACGGTCGATCAACTGACGCCCACGCAACGCCACCAGTTCCTTCCAATCGTTCTCATCCGGGTAAAGCGCCTTGGAGACTTCGTCCTTGATCGCCTTGCGCAGGGCCGCGTCGTTGGTGCCGCGGGCATGCAGCCAGTGATCGCCCCTCAGGGCATTGAACACCCGCTGGATCGGGTAGGTACCGAATTCCGCGGTGATCATCGAAAGGCGCGCATTCGGCAGAGCCTGCCGCACGCCATGCTCCATGGTGCCGGCGAGCGGCGCGGAAGTGGAGGTCCCGGCGGTGGGGGAACTCAGGCCGTTTTCGTACCAACGGTCTAGCCGCTGATAATCCTCGCTATCCGCCGCCGCGTTGCAGATCAGGTCCGCCGTTCCATGGGGACCAAGCCCGGTGTGAAAGTCGATCAGCCCGACCGAGCGGGCGGTTCCCGCGTGCTTTTCCAAAATCGCTCGCAGCGTCCGGTTCGACCAGGTCGGCGCGTGACCGCCGAAGAATAGGCCATCGGGGTGGGTGTATTGGCCCTGGCTTATCGCGGCTTGAAGCGCGAATTGGCCATACTCCTCGGCAAAGGCTTGCAGCGCCTTATCGGCCTCGGCTCGCGCCTCGGCGCTCCAGCTTTCCGGGATCAGATAGTCGTGCAGCAAGGCATAACCCGGGTTCTCCGGATGAGGCGCGTCGTGATCGAGAAAGTTACGATTGAGATCGACATTGTCCTCGGTCACCCGCCGGACATGCGCGAAGCCATGGGGGTTAATGGCATGGATGAGGACCACGCGAATATTGCTCGGCAGAGAGGTCGGGCGGTCCGAGTTAAGCCAGGCGAATTGGCAGGCGGACCCGCAGGTACCCTCGGTTCCGTGGGTGCTCGATATCAGTACGAGGACGCGCTCGGCGTCGGGGTTCCCGATCAGACCGACATCCGTGGCCAGATCCTCGCCGTTCGGTCCCTTGAGGGGATGCGCGATGGCTTCATGTTTGGCTAGATCGCCCAGGGCGTGAAGCGCGCCAAGGAATCTCGCGCGGGCTTCGGCGTAATCGCGCGAGAAGCTGTCTATCGGGTTCATCCGACTTTTACTCCGGGCCTTGTTTGTTTGGTTTGGGTTCGATGTCGGGAATGTGGGGGCGTCAGTCGGTAAAGGGAAGGGTTACGGAAACCGTCGTTCCCTGTCCTAGAACACTTTCAATTTCCAACGCGCCGCCTTGTGCCTCGATGACGTCTCGGCAAATCGCAAGCCCGAGACCACTGCCGGCCTCGCGCGATGTTCCCTCGGTCGAGCTGACGAGATGGCCGCCACGCAGCCGCGTCAGTTGATCAGGGCTTATTCCCATGCCGAAATCGTGGATGCTGAAGTGAAAGTCCTGGCTGGTCCGTCCCGCTTCGATGACGATCCGCCCGCCGCGATGGGAAAACTTGACCGCGTTGCCGAGAACATTTCTAAGCGCGCTCGCGACAATCACCTGGTCGACGTCGTCCTCGAGCTTTAGCTCCGGAAGCTCGAGGCCAATCTCCTTGCGTTCGATTTCCTGCTTCAGGTTGGCGACGACCTCGGTCAAGATCTCGTTGAATGGCTCGAACCGCGTCCCCGACGGCAATTGCCCGGCGCGGGCGCGACCCCAATTCAACAGATCGGTCAGCACGTCGTTGGTCTTTTTACCGGCTTGGTGGATCTCGTTGGCATAGTCGGCCAGTCGTTCCGGTGGAATATCCTCGGCATGCCTGGATATGAGTTGGGCAAAGCCCATCACCAGATTGAGTTGCCCTCGCAGATCATGTCCTACCAGCGTGAGGATCCGGTCCTTCTCCGTCAGGATGCGTTCAAGGGCGAGATTCTGTTCGACGATAAGTGTCTGTTGCGCTCGGAGCTGTAGGGCGGCGCGCGTCGCGCGCACGGTCATCGGAGGGACAATCAAAAGCGGGCAAAGGATTGGCAGAATGATGGAGATCGGTTCCACCAGGGGGTCAAAACCGATTAGAGCGTAGGCGGTGAGGCAAATCGCGATCGACGCGGCGACCGCCACGACGGTGAGCAGGATCGTGTAGCGGGTGATGCCCAGTCGATCGACCAGTTCGAGGGATCGACTGGTTCGCACTTCCGGCGGCGGTTGCATGATGCCCGCTCGACCAGTTTGGTATGACTGTTCCGCCGTTGTTGTCACCATGCGTCCAAGACCCGTGAAAGCGCTCTTCTCAATACTCTTGATAGGCGGGGATTGCCACCTCGACGATGGGAACCGTCACGCGAACGTCGTGGATATAGGCTTTCGCGAGAAACCGATTCCCGTCTTGTGGCGCGAATCGCTTCACTTGCGCGGATTCGACTGGTAGTACTCCCGCCTGGCACGGAATTTTAGGCGCGCGCGACGCGTCGCGCGATACCGGAGGAAAAGGTTATGGCTTCAACTTGGAGTCCCGATTCTTGGCGTGGGTTTCCCATTCTCCAGGTTCCCGACTATCCGGACCCGGAGCGGCTCGCCGCCGTCGAGGCCGAGTTATCGGGCTTTCCTCCCCTGGTTTTTGCCGGCGAGGCGCAGCGGCTCAAGAAAGCCTTGGGACAGGTCGCGGCGGGTAAGGCCTTTTTGTTGCAAGGTGGCGATTGCGCCGAGAGTTTCGCCGAGTTCTCCGCGAACAACATTCGAGACACGTTCCGTGTGTTGTTGCAGATGGCGGTGGTCATGACCTTCGGTGGCAATGTCCCGGTCGTAAAGGTCGGGCGCCTTGCCGGACAATTCGCAAAACCGCGCTCCAAGCCGACCGAAGTCCAGGGCGATGTTGAGCTGCCCAGCTATCGTGGCGATATCGTGAACGGCATCGACTTTTCCGCGGACTCGCGCCATCCGGACCCGGATCGCCTTTTGAAGGCCTATAACCAATCGGCTTCCACGCTCAACCTGTTGCGGGCCTTCGCCCAGGGTGGCTTGGCGAATTTGGAAGAGATCCATCGCTGGACGCTCGGCTTCGTCTCGAACTCTCCCCAGGGAGAGCGCTTCGAGGAATTGGCCGGCCGTATCGGTGAGAGCCTGTCCTTCATGCGGGCGTGCGGGGTGACCGCCGAGTCGACCCAGCAGCTCCGCGAGACCGACTTCTACACCTCGCACGAGGCCTTGCTGCTCGGCTATGAGCAGGCGTTGACCCGCCAGGACACGATCACCGACGACCGCGGCTGGTACAGCACCACCGCCCATATGGTTTGGATCGGCGACCGGACTCGCCAGGCCGACGGCGCGCATGTCGAATATATGCGGGGTATCCGTAATCCGATCGGTTTGAAATGCGGGCCGAGCCTGGAAACCGATGACCTGATCCGGCTGATCGACACCCTCAACCCGTCGAACGAACCGGGTCGCCTGACCTTGATCTGTCGCATGGGCTCGGACAAGATTCGCGAGGGATTGCCACCGCTGATCCGGGCCGTCGAGAAGGAAGGTCGGTCCGTGGTCTGGTCCTGCGATCCGATGCACGGCAATGTCATCACCTCGTCCACGGGCTACAAGACCCGACCGTTCGATCGCATTCTCGGCGAGGTTAAGGGATTTTTCGACGTTCACCGCGCCGAGGGCACCTATCCCGGCGGCGTGCATTTCGAGATGACCGGTCAGGATGTGACGGAGTGCATCGGCGGCGCCCAGGAGATCAGCGAAACCGCGCTCGCGGATCGCTATCACACGCATT
>JADHLJ010000282.1 GCA_016780745.1 Alphaproteobacteria bacterium
CGGATCGTTTTGGAAGAGAGTCAGTTTTACAATTCTAGTGCTGCGTGTGGTGACGCAAAATAAAAAAAGGGCGCTTGTTTGCCTGTAAAATCATGATTTTATGGAATAATCGAGCGCAACGTTTTCCTATTATGGTCTATTTTATCGATATTTATAGATCTCGCCTTTTTAATGTCTCAATCATTAAATTTGTAAAAGATAAAATTAAATATAAGAACAAATAATTCCGCGTATTATGGTGGAATAATACCGATAATTAAGTATAAAAATCATGACAATACAAAATATAAGGCGCCTTGATTAAATATTAGGCAGGTGAATTTGATTATATCGAGCTTTGATTCGCTCTAAATCTTTGCAAAGTTCATGGGGTTACGGTATAGCGTTTGCTAAACACTGAAGGGCATCGAAATATGACTCGAACCGTTCGCAACGTCGAAATTTCCGGGCACCGGACCAGTTTTCGTCTGGAAGAGCCGTTCTGGCGCGCCGCGGCGGCTTGCGCTCAGGAGCGTGGAATGACCATTGGTCAGCTTTTCACGGATGTTGTCGAGGAATGCCGGGATCACAAGGCGACCATGTCGTCGATGGTTCGGACCTATCTGATTTGCCATTTTCGCGACCGGGTGGTCGGCGGGAGGTCGAATTGAGCACGAAGATCGCAACCCAACAGATTCGCCGGAATCTGGAGATCGCCAAGCGCCGTACCTCCTTCGCCCTGGAGGCGGGTGTGTGGGACGCCCTGGTGGATATTTGCCGCATTGAGGGCGTCAGTGTCGACGAGCTCTGTGAGCAAATCGTCGCGGAGTCCAAGGGGGTGAGCATGGCCTCGGCGATTCGCACCTATGCCTTGGAATATTTCATGGAGCGCGACGCCCAAGCACAACGGGTCGCCTAGAGTGCGATCGGTTTAAGCGGCATCGTGAAGCGCCGGAGATTCGATCGTGAATTGTACTCCGGTCAATTGGTTTAGAAACCCATTCGCCCCTCGCTCCGAGAAGAACTAAACGGGCTTTCTCGCTAGCACCGCGTAGTCCCTCGGTCCGTAAAGCATCAAGGCGGCATGCTTGGGTAGGTTGGATTCCGAGGCGACTTTTTCAAAGTCCGGTTCCGGGTGCAGACGCGCCACCCTTATCTCGCCAAACCCGGCATGCTCGACCATCAAGGTTAGAAGTTCCGGCGGCAAGGGCTTCAGATGTGTCGGATCGAGATGGAACTTCCAAGCGCCCACGCGGAGGTTTTCCGGATTGGGCGTCTCCAGGATCAGTCTCCCACCGGGCCTCAAGACCCGTGCCGTCTCGGTCAGAAGCGCGACCTGATCCGGGAAGCTCAGATGCTCGATCACGTGAAGTGTGATTATGACATCAAGGGACTGGTCCGCGCGATTGGTCAGGAAATCGAAGATATCGGTGATCACCACCTCTTGGCCGTCCACGCCGGCGTCGCGTGCCTGTTCGGCGTTGGAATCGACGCCAATCGCCGATATTCCGGCATCGGCGAGAACCGATAGCAGTTCACCGCGCCCGCATCCGAGATCCGCGACCTTGAATTCCGATTGAGCGTTTTCCGGTAGCGCCGCGCGATAGCCCGCGATCTCCGCGGCGTAGGGTTGAACCCGCGCGCGAACCGAGGTCGTGTCGCCGCGATACCGATCTTCCAGCAGGCGATAGAACGCCGGGTCGACCTCTGGCATCGCGGAACGGTCGAGCGTCAGATCGGCGACTTTCTTTTCCAACGCCCGGATCCGTGCTTCCAGGGCCTGGGTCCTCGCGGTGTCCGCAATATCCGACATTGTGCGGCCTTTCCGAAGCGGGTTGCTCGCGTGGTCGTGATGGACCGGTCGAAAGCAACTAGTGTCGAGAGCGCGGGTCCGGTCAATACTCTCGTTGGTGACGCCCGGTGGGTTTTCCACCAGGACGTCGGAAACATAAGGAGATCGCATCATGACACTCGTCAAATCCATCACCAGGACCGCCGTCGCGGCCAGCATGCTTGCCATGGTCGGCGCCGTGATCGGGAGTGGGACGGCTCCCGCGATCGCGGGTGATCATTCCATGGGCTTTTTCGTTACCAGCGTCGGGATGGGTGACGGCGCCAATCTCGGCGGTCTCGACGGTGCCGACGCGCATTGCGCCCTGCTCGCCAAGGCCGCCGGTTCCAAGGGGCGGACCTGGCGGGCGTATCTCTCGACCCAGGTCGAGGGCAAGCGCGGCATTTCGGCGCGCGATCGGATCGGCAAGGGGCCCTGGTACAATGCCGCCGGCGAGCGGATCGCCAGTGACCTCGACGATCTGCATATCAGTCCGAACATCGTCATGCGCACCGCCTTGGACGAGAACGGCAACCGGATCAAGGGTCGCGGCGACAAGCCGAACGAGCATGACATCCTCACCGGCTCCAAGGCCGACGGCACCGCCTATTTTCCTTGGGAAGAAGGTGACAAGACCTGCTCGAACTGGACCAGCAACGACAAGGGCAGCGCAACGGTCGGCCATCACGACCGTCATGGCGGCGGCAACACCTCGTGGAACGCGGCGCATAACTCGCGTGGTTGCAGCCAGGACAATCTGCGGAGTACCGGCGGCAACGGCTATTTCTACTGCTTCGCCGCCGATTGATCGCGATTGATTGTAAAGGAGTGACGGTTGGCCGGTCTCAGGTTTCGTTCGAGGCCGCGCCATCCGTCATCACGCCCTCGGCCCGGTCCGGGTAGATGATCCGCTCCGCCAGGCGGTGCATTTCCTCGACCTCCTCGTGGGATCGGTAGAGGGGCCGGGTGCCCTTGATCGCCGCCAGCTGCTCGGCCTGGATGTTCCGGCGGATCTCGGAGGTGAAGGAATTCAGCCGGTGATAGGCCTCGGACAGGGTCCGGCCGAGCGAGGTCACGCCATGGCCCAGCAGCACCACCGTGTTGGTGTCCTGGATAAACCCGGCCACCGGCCCGACGTCGTCCTCCACGTCCATATGCGCGTCGACGTAATAGGGCCACTTGCCGAGGATGAACGGCATGTCCAGCGACAGCACCCCGACCTCGGAGAAGCCGCCGCTGGCGAAGAACGCGATGGTGGCGTCGTCATGGACATGGATAACCGCGTTGATATCGGGGCGAAGGCGCAGGATCTCTCGATTGAGATTGTGTCCGACACTGGTGATCCGCTCGCCATGCAAAAGCCGGCTGGACGGGATATCGGTGATCACCAGGTTATCCGCGCCCATCTCCTCGAGCGAGATCTCGGCATGCTTGGTATAGGCGACCCCGTGCTCGAAATCCGGATGCGGCGCCCGCAGCGCCATGTTGCCCAGCGTGTTGTGGATATAGCCGCGCCGAGCCACCATGCCCGCATAGCGCAGGAACTCCTCGGCGACCGCCGGCTCGAACACAACGGGGCTGGGCATGGCGGCTCCTTCGCTCGGATTACCTCTTGAGCTTATCCTTTCAGTGCTCCGGCGGTGCGGATCACCGCGTCGACCACGGCCTTGACCTGGCCGGCCTGACCCTCGTCGGCGAGGGAGCCGTCCTCGTTGAAGGCCTTGGCCGCGCCGCTGATCGCGACCTGCTGGGGCACCATCGTGACCCCGATATTACCCAGGATCGAGCGCAGATGCACCAGACCGCGCAACCCGCCGAGCGCCCCCGGCGAGGCCGACATGATGCCCGCGACCTTGCCGCGATAGGCGGCGACCATGGCATCGTCGCCATCCGGGCGCGAGATCCAGTCCAGGGTGTTCTTCAGGATCGGCGCGATCGAGCTGTTATATTCCGGCGAGGCGATGATCAGCCCGTCATGGGCCAGGAAGATCCGGCGCAGCGCCCGCGCGTCCTCGGGTACGCCCGAGCCGGCCTCGTCATCGCCGTCATACATCCGGAGACGGTGGTCGGCGAGATCGAGCAGGGTCACCTCGGCCCCGGCCTCGCGCGCCATCCCGGCGGCGGCGGCGGCGAGTTTCTTGTTGAACGACGCCGAGCGGGCGCTACCGGCGAAAATCAGGATCTTGGGCGTGGCCATGATATCTCCAGGAGAAGGGGTGGGTGAAAAGCAGTCCCACACTTAGGGCCGGCGCATCCGGCGCGCAAGGACCACCGCGGGAAACGCTGTGTTGATCGCGTCCGTGCCAAGGCGGAAGAGCGGTGAGGGCGGCCGGCGTTTCAACCCCGGCACTTACGTCCAATGGTGTCGGTCCCCGTGGAAGCTGGGATCAAGTTGACATGCGCTAAAAATATAACTCCAAGAAAGTAAAATATTATCTGTTACCTTTCGAAATTTGAAAGCAGTTTTATATAAAAATATCGATGTCAAATAATAAAAAAGGAGCCTTAAAATAAATTATGCTTTGAATTTTATTAATTATGCGATACGGTGCGCTCGAATTCGTTAATAAAACAAGCTCGGAAATCTTTCAAATCGTTCAAGAATTCATCCATCGCGCAAGATTGGGGTTGCAAGACATCACGCTAGCGCGTCGGTCGAAGGCGTCCGGGCGGTGGATGGGGACGGGAATACGGCGCGGTGAACCTTGAAGGCTTCGCGCGACTGGCCGTCATCGAAAGAGATTCCCCGAACATTAAAGTTCAGAACCAAAAGCGTGACGCGATGCGTCATGACCTCAAACCTCTAGGAGAACAGTATCATGGCGGCACCAAGTTGGACTAAACCGGCGATCATGGGCGGCATTGTTGGCGCCATTTGTCTTGGCGTTGTCGGCTTCGCCGGCGCGGGCTGGGTGACGGAGAGCAAGGCTCGGACAATGTCCTCGGATCGTTCCGCGGCCGATGTCGTCGCCGCCCTCCTGCCGATTTGCCTGCATCAGGCGGCGGCCGACCCGAAATATGACACTCGCCTGGTCAGCCTGAAGGAAAAGCAGCAGGCTTTCCAACAATCGCAATCCGTCGATGATTGGGGTTGGGCGACGATGCCGGGCTCGGAACGAGCGCATTCCAGTCTCGCGCGGGCCTGCGCGCGGAAACTCGTTGAATAGCCGAAAGACGTTTGGCGACAATCCCGCTGTCCGCGATCGCCAAGTGGCGGCCAAAGAGGACAGAGGCGCGTCAAGCCGGATGATTCCCCAGGGCTTCGAAGACGAAGTCCTGGCGGAGGCCCTGGTTGAAATTCAACGGAGCACCCGCGCTATCATGCGGGAGTTCAATATCACCAGCAGCGGTATCTGCGCCATGGCCCGCGCCGCCGAGGAGTCGATTTCCGACACGGCGCTTCGGTCGACCTTTCTGCGCCTGATCATCGATCTGCACGAGTTTGGCCGCGAGGCCGGTCGTCGCGGGTTGTTGCCGGGTGGGGCCGACAAGGTGGCGGCGAAACCCCTCGATCTCGACGAAGCCATCCACCATCTGGTTGATCCCCCGCCGGCGGACGCGGCGCTGGGCAAGGTCTCCCTGGCGTTTTTCGATTCTCTCGAGGAACCATCGAAGCGCGCGGAGTAACGTTGAAGGCGCGCGCGCTTTACTCCCAGCTTGCCCCTCCCCACGCTTCGCCGTATCAAGTCTCCCACCAATGTCACGCGAAAGCCCTTGGGGGGAGCCAGGTCCATGTATGTCGTCACCGTTGAATTCGCCGTAAAGTCCGCCTCCGTCGCGGCCTTCAGGCCGGCGATGCTGAAGAACGCCAAGGCAAGCCTCGAGGACGAACCCGGCTGCCGGCAGTTCGATGTGTGTTTCAGTCCCGACGACCCCGGCGCCTGTTTCCTCTACGAGGTCTATGACGACCGCGCCGCCTTCGAGGCGCATCTCGCCATGGCCCATTTCAAAAGCTTCGACGCCGAAGTCGCGCCGATGCTCGACTCCAAGGCTGTGAAGACCTACGAGCTGGTGCAGGGAACGGTGCTGTCATGAGCGTCAATTCCGCCTTTCGTATCAGCGTCCTGCCGGGCGACGGTATCGGCGCGGAGGTGATCGATCCGACGGTCGAGATTCTGAAAAAGCTGGAGGCGGAGATCGGCGGCTTCGCGCTGACCTACGGCTCCGAGAAGGCCGGGGCGGCGCATTATGCCGAGACCGGTACCGCGCTGCCCGAGGACGCGATGAAGCGGGCGTCCGAGGCCGACGCGATCCTGCTCGGCGCCATGGGCATGCCGGATATCCGCTATCCCGATGGCCGCGAAATCGCCCCGCAGCTTGATCTGCGCGAGGAATTCGAGCTGTTCGCCGGATTGCGTCCGGTGAAGACCTGGCCGGGCATGACCGTGCCGCTCGGCGACCCCCGCGCCCAAAGCCTGGATTTCATGCTGATCCGCGAGAGCACCGAGGGGATCTTCGCCGGCCGCGGCAAGACCCGGATGGATGGCGACGAGGCGGCGCATGACACCATGACCATCACCCGGCGCGGCTCCGAGAGGCTGTTCAACTTCGCCTTCGAGCTGGCCCGCCAGCGCAAGGAGGCCGGGCACAAGGGGCAATGCGCGCTGATCGACAAGGCCAATGTGCTCGGCGGCTTCGCGTATTTTCGCAAGATCTTCGAGGAGCGGGCCGCGCATTACCCGGATATCGAGCCCGCCGCCTTTTATGTCGACGCCACCGCGCTGAACATGGTGCGTCAGCCCTGGATGTTCGATGTGATGGTCACCGAGAATATGTTCGGCGATATCCTCTCGGATCTCGGCGCCGGCCTGATGGGCGGTATGGGCATGGCCCCGTCGGCGGATATCGGCGAGCATCACGCGGTGTTCCAGCCCTGTCACGGCAGCGCGCCGGACATTACCGGCCAGGGCAAGGCCAATCCGGTCGCCACCTTCCTGTCGGCGGCGATGATGCTGGACTGGCTCGG
>JADHLJ010000283.1 GCA_016780745.1 Alphaproteobacteria bacterium
CGCGCGCAAGCCGCCATGGCGGGGTCGGATATCGCCGCGCTTCTGCTGACCACCGAGCCCGATGTCCGCTATTTCTCGGGCTTCATGACGCCGTTCTGGCAAAGCCCGACCCGTCCTTGGTTCCTGGTTGTGCCGGCGCGCGGCAAGCCTGTCGCGGTCATCCCCGAGATCGGCGCCGAGCGGATGGCGACCACCTGGATCGAGGATATCCGGGTCTGGCCAGCGCCCCGGCCCGCGGATGACGGGATCTCCGAGCTTGCCGCCTTGTTGCGGGACTTGACCAAGTCGGGCGGTGGCGTTGGGCTCCCCATGGGGCATGAGAGCCTGCTGCGCATGCCGCTCGCCGATTACGAAACCCTGCGTTCCAGACTGTCCGGTGTCGCGTTCGTGGATGCCAGCCCGATTGTCCGGCCGCTCAGGATGGTCAAGTCGGCGCTGGAGATCGAAAAGACCCGCTATGTCTGCCAACTGGTTTCCGACGGCTTCGAGGGGCTGGGCGCGATTGCCCGTACCGGCGATGTGGAGCGGGAGGTCTTTCGCGCGACCCGTATCGATTTCCTGAAACGCGGCGTGGACGAGGTGCCCTATCTGGTAGGCGGTTCCGGGCCCGGCGGACCCATCGAGGTGATCGGCCCGCCGACCGACCGCGTCATCGCGCCGGGCGATGTGCTGATGATGGATACTGGCTGCGTCTTCGATGGCTATTACTCGGACTTCGATCGCAACTTTGCCTTCGGTCACGCCGATGACGCGGCGCGCCGGGCCTATGACGTGGTCTACAAGGCAACCGAGGCGGGGTTGGCGGCGGCGCGGCCCGGCGCGACGGCGGCGGATCTCTGGGTCGCGATGGCGGCGGTGCTCGACGCGGGCGGCTCAACCGGGAATGCCGTCGGGCGGCTTGGCCACGGGCTCGGCACCCAGCTTACCGAACAGCCATCGAACATGCCCGGCGACGAGACCGTCATGGTCCCGGGGATGGTGATGACCCTGGAGCCCGGAATGACCTATGCCGATGGCCGGGTGATGGTACACGAGGAGAACCTGGTCATTCGCGACGGGCCACCGGAGCTGCTCTCAAGGCGGGCACCCGAGTCTCTGCCGGTCTTGGATTAACCTGAATAAGTTCCGGCGGCGAGCTGCCCGCTGGTTAGCCGGCGTGCGCCGCCAGCAAATCGCTGAAATCATTGGCTGGGATCGGACGGGAGAACCAATAACCCTGGCCGAAATCGCAACCGGCGGTCTCGACGAACTCGGCCTCGCCGTCGGTTTCTATCCCCTCGGCCACGACCGTGAGCTTCAGTTCCTTGGCCATTCGCACTGTCGAGTTGACCATTGCCTGTTTTTGCGGGTTGTCGCAAACCCCGGTGACAAAGGACCGGTCAAGCTTCAACTCGGTGAAGGGAAGCAGGCTCAATTGCTCGAGGGACGAGAACCCGGTGCCGAAATCATCGATCGACAAACCAAAGCCGAGCATTCGCAGGCGACTGGTGTTTTCAAGCGAGCGGCGGAAATCTCGGGCGATCTCGCTTTCAACGATCTCGAAGGTGATATCCTTGGACCGAACGCCGGCTTGGGTGACGAGGTCGTGCAGTTGAGCACCGAAATCGAAATCATCCAGGCTTTCCGGTGAAAGATTCACCGAAACATGGGGGTGAAAACCGGCCCGGTTCCACGTGCCCATTGCGTCCAGGGTGGCTTCGAACAAAGCCAGGGTCACATCGGTGATCAAACCTTGCGAGACCACCGCGGGCATGAACTGCCCCGGTGCCAGGACTTGCCCTTCATCAAGGTCAAGGCGGATTAGGGTCTCGGCGGCGGTGATGCGTGAATCGGCGAAACGCACCTTTGGCTGAAAGTAGGGCTTGAAGCGCTTCTCGGCGAGGCATCGCTCGAGGTCGACCTCAGCGCGTTCGCCAACAGGGCTGGCGACGGTAATTTCCTCGACCCGGACCTTTTCCAGTAGAGTGCCTAGGTTCGAGCGGGTCAGGGGTTTTTCCAGGTTCCCCAGGACCCTCAACCCATAGGCCGTCGCCATGCGACCCACGCTCTCCAGAATATCGGCCTTGTGCGAGCTGTTGATGATGAGCGCCGGGGCGGGGTCTATATCGGACAGCCGGCGAATGAACTCCATGCCATCCATTTTCGGCATGTCCAAATCGCAGATCACCAAATCGATTTCGGTGCCGCGGGTTTGGATAATCTCAAGCGCCCGCGCGCCGTCGTCGGTCTCGATGACCTCGCCCACGGTCAGGACCCGCAGCAGCCGACCGGCGATCTGGCGTTGGATTGGCTCGTCATCGACGACCAAGGCGGTAACTGCCTCGTGCATGACCGGATCCATTGTCCCGAACGCGTAAAGAATACATTTTAGCAAGGATTGACGAATATGTCTGACAAACTTGGTCGGCGCGCCAAATCAAGGCTTTGGCCATGACCTCTTGCGAAGCTCTGGTGAAACATGGTGGTCTGGGATTGCGCGAGTAGGTGTGATTTTGAAAAGGCGGCGAGGGCTTGATGCGGGTAGGAATTGAAGTTGGGGGAACCTTCACGGATCTCGTCGTCGTTGATGATACGGGTGTCCGTACATCGAAGGTTCCGAGCACTCCCGCGCGGCCCGACGAGGGCGCAATGAACGCGATCGACGCCGCTGGGATCGACCCGACCGAGATCACCGAACTGGTTCACGGCTCAACCGTCGCCACCAATGCGGTGCTCGAGCGGAAAGGCGCGCGGGTCTGTCTTTTCGTGACCAAGGGCACTCGGGATATTCTTCTGCTGCAGCGCCATGATCGGGCATCAATCTACGATCTGAGATACCGCAAGCCCGAGCCCGTGGTGCCCCGGCGCGATACCTTCGAGGTTGACGAGCGGCTGGCGGCGGATGGCCGGGTGGTGCGCGCCCTCGACGAAGCCGCGAGCGAGGCGCTGGTGCGGGATGCCTTGGCGCAAGGGGATTATCAGGCCGCCGCGATCTGTTTCTTGCATTCCTACGCCGATCCCACCCACGAGGAGGCGTTGGCGCGTATCATCCGCGCCGTGGCGCCGGAGATGACGGTTACCTGCTCCAGCGAGGTGACGCGCGAGTTTCGAGAATATGAGCGGGCCTCGACGACAACGCTCGCGGCCTATGTTCAGCCGGTTATCGCGGGCTATGTGACCCGCTTCTCGGAAACGCTCGCGGCGCGGGGCTTTGCCGGGCGCTTCAGTATCATGCAGTCCAACGGCGGCCGGATGCCGGCGGAGGCCATGGCCCGCAACGCCATCGCGGCGCTTTTCTCCGGTCCCGCGGCCGGGGTCGTCGGCGCGGTGCGCGGCGTCGAGCGCGCCGGCTACCGCGATCTCATCACGCTGGACATGGGCGGAACCAGCACCGACGTGTCCCTGATCGCCGATGGCGAGCCCGAGCTCGCCGCGATGACCAAGATCGACGGCCTACCGGTAAAAACGCCGGTGGTCGATATCGTCACCGTCGGCGCGGGCGGCGGCTCCATCGCCTGGGCGGATGATGGCGGGTTGCTGCGGGCGGGGCCGCGAAGCGCCGGCGCGACGCCGGGCCCGGCTTGTTATGGCCGGGGTGGCGAGTTGCCGACGATCACCGATGCGCATCTCATTCGCGGTACCTTGCGTTCGGACACCTTCCTCGGCGGCCGCATGGACGTGGACGCCGAGGCGTCCCGGCGGGTTTTCGCGCCCTTGGCGGAGCGCTTTGGCCTTTCTCTGGAAGAGATCGCCGATAGCGCGATCCGCCTTGCCGAGGCCAATATCGTACGCGCCATCCAGCAAGTTTCGACCGAGCGCGGACGTGATCCGCGCGACTATGTCTTGGTGCCGTTTGGGGGAGCAGGACCGTTGCATGCCGCGCGCGTGGCCGAGGATCTGAACATCGCGACCGTTGTGGTGCCGCCGAATGCCGGGGTTCTGTCGGCGGCGGGATTGCTGTTGTCCGACCATGTCCATTATCGCGCCCGTACCCGCCGCTTGCGGGTAACCGCCGAGACGATCGCCGAGATCCGCGCCACCGTCGAGGAACTTCAGGAGGAGGCGCGGGACTATCTCGCGTCGCTGGGGATCGAGGCCGACGCTCGCTTCGCCCGGGTTCTGGAGATGCGCTACGTGGGCCAAGCCTTCGAGGTCGCGGTCAATCTTGGGGATCGGGTCCTCGGCGATTTAAGCGCCGATGACCTCTCTGAGCTGTTCGCCGAGGCCCATCGCCGGATCTTCGAGTTCGCCAAGCCGCATGGCGATCCGGTCGAGGTGGTATCTTTTCGGGTCGGCGCCAAGGCACCGCCGCCGGAAACCGTGACCGTCAAAACACAAGACTCCCCCTCGGGCTCGGCGGAGCGGCGCGCGCGGCTGGTTGAGCGTGGCGAGGCCTTGGACGCGGCCCTGTTGCCGCGCCAGGCATTGGGCGTGTCGGCATTGCCCGGCCCGCTGCTGATCGAGGACGGTAGCTCGACGATCTATGTCCCGCCGGGCTGGAGCGCTCGTCTCGACGCGACCGGCAACGTGATTTTGGAAAGGGAGAGCTGACATGGCCGTCTCACCGGTTGACCAGGCTGTCATAACCCGCGCCCTTATCGCCGCCGCCGACGAGATGGGGGTCAAGCTCATCCGCTCGGCGCATTCCCCTGTCGTGCGCGAGGCCCAGGATTGCTCCGCCGCCATCATGGACCGCGAGGGCCGGGTGGTTGCCCAGGCGGATCTGATCCCCATACAGCTGGGTTCGGTCACCCATACCTTCCGGGCGTGCCTCGAGCTTCATCCATTGGAAACCCTGGAAGAGGGGGATTTCCTGATCAACAACGACCCCTATGCGGGCGGCCAGCACCTGCCCGACATCTTCCTGTTCTCGCCGATCTTCCTGGATGGAACCTTGATCGGGGTCACCGCGACCGTGGTGCATCACATCGATCTCGGTGGTGGTGCCCCGGGGCTCAATCCCAATGCCGGCGACGTGCATGAGGAAGGCATCACCTTTCCGCCCAGTCGCTATTCGGTGGAGCGGGATTGGAAGGGCGGCCCGTTCGAGCGTCTGGTACGCGCCAATGTTCGCATGCCCGAGGCGACCATCGGCGACATCAACGCCCAATTCGCGGCCAACGCGGTGGGCGGCGAGCGACTGAAGGATCTCTGCCGTAAATTCGGCACCGAGACGGTTTTCGACGCGATGGACGAGATGCTGGATTATTCCGAACGCCGGATTCGCGCCGCGATCTCCGCCGCGCCGGATGGTGTCTATACCGGCGAGGCTTGGTTGGATGATGACGGGCGGGGCGAAGAGCCGGTACCGGTTCGCGCGACCCTAACCATCGATGGCGACGCGATCGCCGTCGACTTCACGGGGACGGCGGACCAGGTCCGCACCAATATGAACAGCCCCTATGCCTCGTCGATCTCCTCGGCGATTGCCTGCATCAAGGCGGTGCTGACCGACCCGGATATTCCGTTCAACGAGGGAGCGGAGCGGGCGATCACCGTGACCGCGCCCTATGGCTCGATCCTTAATCCCAAACCGCCGGCGCCGGTGCGCGCGCGCCTGTTGCCGAGCTACCGGGTGGTGAACTCGGTAATGAACGCCCTGGCCAAGGCGGTGCCCGACCGGGTGATCGCGCCGGGCTTCGATACCACGACCGTCAGTTGCCTCAGCCATCGCGGCGAGGCGGGTTACAACATTTACCTGGAGATCTTCGGCGGTGGTTTCGGCGCGGGCGCGGAAAACGATGGCTGCGACGCGGTGGACTCGATGCTCTCCAACTGCTCGAACATCCCGATCGAGGCGATGGAGTCGGACTATCCGTTCTTCCGGGTCGACGATTACAGTTTGCGATCCGCCTCGGGCGGCGCCGGGCGTCAGCGCGGCGGGATGGGTTTCCAGAGGATCTATCGGATCCTGGAAGAGGACGTGACTTTCGCGACCTATGGCGACCGGTTCAGGATCGCGCCCGAGGGCGTCTTTGGCGGCGCGCCGGGGGCGAAGGCGGAAACCTTTGTCGAGCGCGGCGGCCAGAAGATCCCGCTGGCGTCGAAACAACAGTTTCCGCTGATCCCGGATGATCGGCTGGTGGTGAGAACCGGTGGCGGCGGCGGTTATGGACCGGTGACGGAAAGAGCGTCGACGCTTGTTTCCTCGGATGAACACGATGGTTTCGAAGGAAATGTCGCCTAGAGAAATGCGAATGCCGGGACGTCCTCGCCTGGCATACCGCTCCCACCACGTGGGTGATTGTTTTTCGTCGAAAGTGCGACATAATCGTGTTTCAGGGTTGGGACGGTCAGATTGACGAAGGGTGGACGGGGATTTCATGCGACGCGAGGTGCTAAGCAAAAGTTATCCAGGCTTGCCCAGGGACGTTAAAGTCGTTGTCGCTCCAAACGAAGCCGATATTCCCGATCCTCGATTGAAGGCGTTGTTCGACCGCTGGAAGACCAACCAATTGGTCACGAAGCACGGTCTTGTCAGCAAGGATATCATCGAGGAAGCGGAGTTCCTGCCGCTGCTCCGCAATGTCATGCTACTGGAAATCGAGAGGCCGACGCCGTTCGAATTCGACTATGTCTACCGGATCTATGGCGCGGAGATCGCCGAGCGTTATGGTCAGGACATGACGGGCAAGCGGACCAGTGATTTCCCAAGCCCGGTCGCCAAGCTGTTTCTGGACCTATACGAGATGGCCATCGATTGCCGCGCGCCCTTGTATAGCGAACATGCGCCGCCGTTGAA
>JADHLJ010000003.1 GCA_016780745.1 Alphaproteobacteria bacterium
CCGTAACGGCGCGGCGCTTGCCGATAACCGGGATAATTTCCGTATCGAAATCGTCGCCGAACAAACCTCGGATGTGGCGCGCACGCTCACAACCCTGCGCCAGGTCGTCCATATCGAGGATTGGGACTTCAAGCGGGTCTTGCGCGAGACCCGGCGCAAGCGCGGCTTCGTGCCGATTACCGTGGTGGAAAACCTGTCGCGCCAGGACATCTCCAAGGTCGCGATCAACGCGCCCTATCTGCCGGGCATTCGGATTGAGGTCGGGCGTTCCCGCAACTACCCCTACGCCGCTTCGGCGGTGCATCTCACCGGCTACGTCGCGGCGGTGTCGGAGTCGGAACTAACCGGCGATCCGGTTCTCGAGCTCCCCGATTTTCGGATCGGCAAGTCCGGTATCGAAAAACTCCACGACCTCGATATGCGCGGTGCTTCCGGCCAACGTCAGGTGGAAGTCAACGCGCTGGGCCGGATTATCCGGAAATTGCCGGGCAACGAGGGACAGCCGGGCAAGGATATATCCCTGACTGTCGATGTTCGCCTGCAGGAGATGGCGTCGCGGCGCCTGGCCCAGGGGACGGCCGAGATCGTGCCGAGGAACGACCCTCGGGCAATTAAGGCCTTGGCGGCGGTGAAAACGCCCCCGCCCCCGGGAGAAACCATCGCGCTCGACAAGGCCGGCGCCGTCGCGCAGCCGGAAAGTGGGGCGGCGGTGGTCATGGATATTCATCGCGGCGACGTGCTGGCTCTGGTCTCGACACCCGGATACGACCCCAATCTCTTCAACAAAGGGCTTAGCCCCGGAGACTGGGAGCGATTGCTATCGAACCCGCGCTCGCCCATGACCAACAAGGCGGTAACCGGTCAGTATTCGCCTGGGTCAACCTTCAAGATGCTGGTTTGTCTCGCGGCACTCGAAGCGGATGTCGCGACGCCGGATACCGAGGTCTTCTGTCCAGGGCATATGGAGCTCGGTAATGCCCGCTTCCATTGTTGGAAAAAACACGGCCACGGCAATCTTGATATGATCGGTGCGTTGGAGCAAAGCTGCGATATCTATCTCTATGAAATGGCCAAGCGGATTGGCATCGACCGGATCGCCGACATGGCCCGCCGGTTTGGTCTCGGTGAGAAACTGGGCATCCAATTACCGCGCGAGAGCCGTGGTTTGATCCCCACTCGGGAATGGAAACAAGCAACCCGGGGCGAGGCTTGGCAGAAGGGCGAGACGCTCATCACCGGAATCGGCCAGGGCTTCGTTCTGTGCACGCCGCTGCAAATGGCGACAATGACCGCGCGGCTGGTGAATGGCGGTTCCGCGGTGGTGCCTCGCCTTGTCCGTGACCCCGCCGCGCCGGAACCTGATTTCGACGCGGTGAAGATAGCGCCCGACCATTTGGATCTGGTGCTCGAGGGAATGGTGCGCGTGGTCAATGGCAAGCGCGGGACGGCGCGGGCGGTACCGAAAAAGACCGATACGTTTCGTTTCGGCGGCAAGAGCGGCTCTGTTCAGGTCAAGCGGATCACCAAGGCCGAGCGTTTGGCCGGCAAGATCAAGAACGAGGATCGCCCTTGGGCCGATCGGGATCACGCGATGTTCGTCGCCTACGCGCCCCTGGAAGCGCCACGCTATGCCGTATCGGTGGTGGTCGAGCATGGCGGCAGCGGCAGCTCCATGGCGGCGCCGATCGCCAAGGACATCCTCGCCGAGACCCTGCGCCTGGATCCGGCGCGGGTGGCGTCGACGACGCTTGTGCCCGGGGAAGAATCCTGATGGCCCGCCGCCCGCAGATTGACGCATTGAACCCGCCGGAACTGACGCTTCCGCGCAAACTGCAACAGTTGAACTGGGGCCTGATCGTTCTGATCAGCATGGTCGCCGCCGTCGGCTTCGCGATGCTGTATTCCGCCGCCAACGGCGATTGGAGCCCCTGGGCCTATCGTCAGATGATCCGTTACGCCGTTGGATTGGCGCTGGCCATCTGTATCGCCTTGGTTGATCTCAGGTGGTTGATGAAGTGGTCCTACGCGGCCTATGGCGTGGTCCTGGCGATGCTTGCCGCGGTGGAGGTCGCGGGAGAGATCGGCATGGGCGCTCAGCGCTGGATCGATCTCGGGATCTTTCAGCTTCAGCCCTCCGAGCTCATGAAGATCGCCTTGGTGCTTGCCCTGGCGCGCTATTTTCACGGCTTGACCCATGAGGACGTGGCGCGGCCACTTTATCTGCTGATCCCGCTGGCGATGGTCGCGGCGCCGGTGGTTCTGGTCTTGCGCCAGCCCGATCTCGGCACCGCCGGCATGATCCTGCTCGGCAGTGGCGCGATCTTCTTCCTGGCGGGGGTCCGGGCGTGGAAGTTCGTGACCTTGCTGGTCCTTGGCATCGCCTCGGTGCCGATCGCCTGGCAGTTCCTTCGGGAGTATCAGAAAAAACGCATCCTGACTTTCTTGAATCCGGAGAATGACCCCCTGGGTTCGGGCTATCACATCCTACAATCCAAGATCGCGCTCGGCTCTGGAGGGATGTTCGGCAAGGGCTTTATGCAGGGGTCGCAAAGCCACTTGAACTTCTTGCCCGAGAAACAGACGGATTTCATCTTCACCATGCTGGCCGAGGAGTTTGGTCTGATCGGCGGGCTTGGCCTGATCGGGCTTTTCGTCCTGATAACCTTCTATGGCCTCGCCATCGGGTTGCGGGCGCAAAGCCAATTCGCTCGCTTGTTGGCGCTCGGCGTGACGACGACGCTGTTCCTTTACGTGTTCATCAATATCGCCATGGTCATGGGGTTGATCCCCGTGGTCGGCGTGCCGCTACCCCTAATCTCCTATGGCGGCACGGCGATGCTGACGGCGATGGCCGCGATCGGATTGATGATGTGCGCCTACGTACACCGGGATCTCAGGATTAACCGTCAGGGTCTGATCGACGACTAACCGAGCGTGAACCGCCCCGGCTAAAAGCGCGGTTCAGTCCCGTGATCTCTCGCTTGTGCCGATTGCCTCCTTGCCCGCGCCTGATTTAGGCTCCGGGCTACGCAATTTGAAATCGCTGGCGGATCCCATGAAAGCAATCGTCTTCGAGGAACATGGCGGCGTCGAGAAGCTGCGCTACACCGATTTTCCGACGCCGGAGCCGGCGGAAAACGAATGCCTGGTGCGGGTTAAGGCCGTGGCGCTGAATGGTTTTGACCCGATGATTCTGAACCAAATACCAGGGCTGAAGACGCCGCTGCCGATGATTCCAGGCGGCGATGTGGCCGGAGAGATCGCCGGCTTCGGGCCTGGTGATCCGGGGGATTGGAAGACCGGCGACCGGGTGCTGGTGGACCCTATGATGATCGCCAAGGGCGGCGTGCTGGGCGAGACGGTGATCGGCGGCGCGGCGGAGTATGTCGCGGTGCCGCTCGCCAATCTCATCGCCATTCCAGAGGGCGTGGCTTTCGAGGACGCGGCGGCGCTGCCGATCGCCTATGGCACGGCGCACCGGATGATCCTCAACCGGGGGCGGGTTACCGCAGGCGACAAGGTCCTGGTGATGGGCGCCAGCGGCGGCGTCGGCACCTGTTGCGTCCAACTCGCCAAGATGGTCGGGGCCGAGGTCGCCGCCTGCACGAGCTCCGCCGCCAAGGGTGAAAAGCTGCGCGCGATGGGCGCCGACCACATCATCGACACCAGCCAGGAGAACTATGTCGAGGCGACCCGGGCGCTCTGGGGCCGGCCCCGGGTCTTCGGCGACGGTGGCGGCGCCGATGTGATCGTCAATTATAACGGCGGCGATTCCTGGGCCGAGTGCTTTCGCGCGCTTAGCCTGGGCGGCCGATTGCTTACATGCGGCGCCACCAATGGCCATGATCCAAAAACCGATCTTCGCTACATCTGGTCGTTCGAGTTCGACATCCTCGGCTCCAATGGCTGGGAGCGGCGCGATCTTGTGTCCCTGTTGGAGTTGGTCCAACAAGGCCGCGTCAAACCGGCGCTGGACAGCGTGCGCCCGCTTCCCGAGCTGGCGACCTCGCTGACCGATCTGATCGAGCGCCGGATTGTCGGCAAGGCGATCCTGATCCCCTGAATCCTCCTCACCTTTTTACGAGAAGAGTACATCCATGACGGACGGCATGTTTCACGGCGATACCGCGTTGATTACCGGCGCCGCCTCGGGGATCGGACGCGGTATCGCCCGAGCCCTGGCGGCGGAAGGCGCGGGGCTCGTGTTGAGCGACGTGAACCAGGAGGCGTTGGACGACATCGCCGGCGAACTGCGGGACAGCGGAGCCGAGGTCGCCGCGATCCAGGGTGATCTCTCCGGCGCGGATGGCCATGGCACGCTATTCGCCGCCGCGAAGCAGGCCGCCGACCCGATCTCGATCCTGGTCCACAGCGCCTCCCCAAGACGCCACGAGAGTGAAAACGCCGCCGCCGTGACCGAGGCCCAATGGGACGCGATGGTGAACACAAATCTTCGCTCCGGCTTCTTTCTCGCCCGCGCCGCCGCCGACCATATGCGCCGCGCGAAATGCGCCGGGCGCATGCTGTTGATCACCTCTCAGCATCGCTTTGCCCCGCGCAACCTGCCGCATTACAGCGCCTCGAAGGCCGGCCAGGTGATGATCATCCGCGAGTTGGCGCGGCTTTACGGCCCTCATGGCATCCGGGTGAACGGCATTGCCCCCGGCGCCATTCCCGGCGGCGGCTTTTCCGCCAATGTCGAGCAATTGAATGCCCGCATCGCGATGCGTCGCACCGGCACGCCCGAGGACATCGCCGGCATGGCATTGGCCCTCCTTTCGGAGCGGTTCTCGGCCTATGTCACCGGCGAGGTCGTGGCGGTGGATGGCGGCCTCGCCCTGCACAACTGGATCGATCCGCCCCATCTCGACGAGTAAGCGGAGCCCGGGAGACAACGTCGCATGAGCCATGATCTCAATCTCGGCGGTCTGATCGACCCCGCCGGCGATCCGGACGCGGTCGCGTTCATCGATCTCGCGGGTGCGGTGCCGGGTGCGGCCGGCACCTCCCATACACGCGGAGAGATTGATGGCCTCGCCAATGCCGTCGCTCGGGGCCTTACCGGCCGTGGCCTGGCGCGCGGCGACGCGGTGGCGCTCCTGGCCGAGAACTCGGTCGAATTCCTCGCGGCCTATATGGGGATCATGCGGGCTGGGATGATCGCGGTGCCGATCAATTATCGCCAGCCCGCGCGGACCGTGGCTCATATCATCAGCGATTCCGAGACCCGCCTGATCCTCGCCGATCCGGGCCGCCGCGATCTCTGCCCCGACGGCGTTCCGGTAATCGATATCGCTGATTCCGGCGCGGACGGTTTCGGCGGCCTGCTTGATCCCGGCCCGTTCGAGATCGTCGCGCCGGAGCCAGAGGAAACCGCGATGATCCTCTATACCTCCGGGTCGACCGGCATGCCCAAAGGGGTGATGCTAAGCCATGAGGGACAGCATTTCGCTCTATCCCGCTGGGCTGGAGACGCCGCCGAGCTGGCCCGCCACCGGATGCTGGTCGCGGCGCCGCAATACCACATGAACGCGCTGTTCATCTCCAAGCTCGCCCTGACTTTTGGCGCGAGCGTGGTGCTACTGCCACGCTTTGACGTTGAGGCCTATATCCGCGCGATCCCCGCGCATGGGGTTTCCTGGCTCACCTCGGTGCCGACGATGCTGGCCCTGGTTGTGCGCGAGAAGGCGTTGCTGGAGGCGACCGACCTTTCCACCGTGGAGCGGGTCAGCATGGGTTCGGCGCCGCTGACCGAAGCCTTGTTCGACGAGGTTCAATCCTGGTTCCCGGACGCGATGGTCTCCAATCTCTACGGCACCACCGAGCATGGCCCCTCGGCCTTCGGCCCGCACCCCGATGGACTGTCGCGCCCGAAACTTTCGCTCGGTTGCGCCGCGCCGGGCATGGAGCTGCGCCTGGTCGGCGGGCCGGACGAAAACACCGGCGTTCTGGAGGCCCGCAGCGTCAGCAACCTCACCGGCTACAAGAACCTGCCGGAAAAGACCGCCGAGGTGATGCAAGACGGTTGGTATCACACCAAGGACGTCATGCGCCGCGACGCGAACGGCTTCTACTTCATCATTGGCCGCGAGGACGACATGTTCGTGTGCAATGGCGAGAATGTCTTCCCCGGCGATGTCGAGCGACTGCTGGAGACCCATCCGGCCATCGATCAAGCCAGCGTGGTGCCGCTCGAGGATCCGGTGCGCGGCCACGCCCCCGTCGCCTTCATCGTCCGCGCGTCGGGAGCCTCTCTCGAAGAGGCCGAGGTCCAGGCCCATGCCCGCGCCGAGGGTCCGGCCTATCAATTCCCGCGCCGCGTCATCTTCCTCGACGCGTTGCCGCTGGCCGGCACCAACAAGATCGATCGCGCCGCCCTTATTGAACGCGCCAAGGCGCTATCCTAGGAGTCCTCGATCGCATCATCCGCCTCTTGCAAATCCGCCCGGAATGCCGTATCCAACGCCTCACTTTGGCGGGGCGCATAGCTCAGTTGGCAGAGCAGCTGACTCTTAATCAGCGGGTCCAAGGTTCGAGTCCTTGTGCGCCCACCAAAGTTTTCCCAATGAAATCAATAGTCCCATTTCGGGACGATCTGCGCCGGGTTGACGCTTTTGACAGCGCGCTGATTGACACTTTTCTCATTCCGACGCGTCTCCCCACTTGCACATCGCGACCTCCGTGGTGCTTGGCGACCGATGGCGCGAATGAGCCGGGCCCGGTCGCCGGGCAAAGGAGGCGCATCAAAAAAAGACACTATGAAAAAACGACGCATGGCGCACCCGAGCCAAGCGGCATAGCATCCATCAACGAGAGTCGGGGCCTCCGTTATGGAAATGCCAATCGTGTCCCAACTTATCAGAAGATGGACAGCCTCAAGGGAACCTAGAATGACCGACACACAACACGCTAGGCACTACCTCGACAAAATCGCCGAAGCCGCGTCCTTGATTTCGGCGGATGTCGTGGAGGAGATGGCCTCACTCTTGGCGTCCACGCGGGCCGCGGGGGGGCGTTTGTTTATTCTCGGGGTGGGGGGAAGCGCCGGCAACGCGGGGCATGCCGTCAATGATTTTAGAAAGCTTTGTGGCATCGAGAGCTACGCACCGACCGATAATGTTTCCGAGTTGACCGCTCGAACCAATGACGAGGGCTGGGACACCGTTTTCGTTGAATGGCTCAAGACGTCGCGTCTGCGTGACAAAGACGCACTCTTGGTTTTTTCCGTTGGCGGCGGTGACGAGGCGGCGGGGGTAAGCGCCAATCTCGTGCATGCCGTGCGATTGGGTCTGGAGCGCGGCGCGAAAGTCCTTGGGATCGTCGGCCGAGATAACGGAGCGGTCGCGAAACTAGGGCATTGCGTGGTTGTCGTTCCCCGCGTGGACGTCGATTTGCTCACACCCATTAGCGAAGCCTATCAGGCGGTGATCTGGCATGGTCTCGTTTCACATCCGAAGTTGAGCATTCAGAAAGCAAAATGGGAAAGCGTCGAACATGACGGCGCAAGGTAAGTCAGAGGAATGCCGCGTGCTTAGGGCCGAGCATGGCCAGCGACGGTGGACGGTTCATTGATGAAATGCATTGTTCTTGCCGGTGCTCTGGGAACCAGGGTTCGACACATTTCTGGTTTGTTGCCCCAGGGCGCTTATGATGGATAAGAAAATCTCGAGGGAAGATCCGAATAATGTCACTCAATGCCACTGATCTTAGCGTCAAGATCTTCGCGGATGGCGCCGACAAGGACCAAATCCGGAATGCAAGCGCCAACCCGCTGATCAAGGGGTTCACCACAAATCCGACGCTGATGCGTAAGTCCGGCGTCACAAACTACGCGGCATTTGCCAGGGAGGTGATTGAGATTATTCCCAATCATTCTTTGTCGCTTGAAGTATTCGCGGATGATCTCCATGAAATGGAACGCCAAGCGCGGGAGATAGCAACATGGGGTAAAAATGTATATGTAAAGGTTCCGATTTCCAATACAAAGGGAGAATCAACCGCTCCGATTCTGGAATCACTTTCAAAAGATGGTATCAAAATAAATGTAACGGCCTTAATGACCGAGGCTCAAGTGATGTCGACGGTGGAGGCTTTGTCCGCGGATGTCCCTTCTTATATTTCAGTATTTGCGGGGCGCGTGGCGGACACGGGCATCGACCCCATTCCACTTATGAGGCGATCCCTCTCGATCATGGAAGCCGCGCCGGAATCGGAGCTCATCTGGGCGAGCCCGAGGGAGGTTTTGAATGTTGTCCAGGCGAGTGAGATAGGTTGTCACATCATCACCGTTACCTATGATATTCTGAACAAGCTGAATTCGCTTGGAAAAGATCTCGATGCGTTCTCGCTCGACACGGTGAAAATGTTCTACTCCGACGCATCGGATTCGGGCTTTTCAATCTGATTTCGCGGCGTTGTCAGAGCAACGCGCGGTCTTTAACAACTGGTCGTAACGGGATGGGGGCAACTCAATGAGCTTGAGCTTGGAAGAGGCCAACCGGATTGCCGCGGAGGCCATCGGTAAGGCGCGGGCCCTGGGCATTCTGATCAACGTGGCGGTCTGCGACGCCGGCGGGCGATTGGTGGCTTTCCAGCGCATGGACGGCGCGATCTGGGCCGGCGCCTATGGCAGCCAGGGCAAGGCCGTGGCCTCCGCCGGTTTCGGGCGTCCGAGCGGTGATCTGACCGAAAGAGCGGACCACCCGACCTTCCGAGGCATTGTCGCGGCCGAGGGCGGGCACATGTTCCTCGGGCAAGGAGGCGTGCCGATCCTGCGCGACGGCGTCGTGATTGGTGGCTGCGGCGTCGGCGGCGGCACCGGCCAGCAGGACGAGGAATGCGCTCAAGCCGGCGCGGATTGTCTCTAACGACCGACCCGTTCCCGAGGGAGATGGATGACCCAACCGCATTATCGTGGCTGGCGTCCGGGTTGTGGATCAGCTTTCGCGGTCGTCGCTCGTCAGCGGAGCTCGGTTAAGAAAATTAGTCGGTAACGGCACGCGTGGCCGCCGCGCCCGCCGTCGACTGCAGCTCGTGGATGCGGGCGAGGGCGGCATCGCGGGAGGTGAAGTATTCGGGTTCCGGTCCCGCTGGGTCGGCGCGGTCGGTGTCGATGCCATTGGTGGTGCCGGTGGATCTGAAACGCGCCGTGCCGTTCGAATAGGTGGCATTTACCTTTTTGGCGCGATGAGCGAAGGCGACCCAGGCCTCGGGCCAGATCGCGCATCCGGTGTAGTCGACGATGAAGAACCACTTGTGTCGGGTCCTCTCGACCCGCGCGTCCACCAGGTCATAGAAGGCGTTCACTTCGGCGGAATCTCGGAACCTGAGATTCGCGAGATCTATTTCCACCGTTCCGAGATCATCCAGGAAGCGGATCCGGTCGCCAAGAGCTGTCGGGTTGGCCGGGGCTGATGGCGCTGAAACCTCGTTGGAGGCCATGGAGGGGGAAGTGCTCGACGTGGAGGGCTGGCCCGCGTCATAGACCGTTTCGGCGAGCTGCTTGACGCCATTTTCGAGCTTGGCGCAGCCGCGCAAGGCGGTTTCGACGAACTGATGGCGCTCGGCGACCGCGAGATCCGGGAAATCGCGCAGGATCTCCAGGGCGCCGCGCACCGCGGTCAGGGGCGAGACGAAGTCTTCCTCAACCTTGGTGCTGAGCGCCAGCGTGGAAATGGAGGCTTGTTGGTCCTCTAACATCGGCTTCGGTTCCGGCGCCGCGATGGATCAGATCGCGAGGTATTGCTGACGAAGATCCGCGTTATCGAGAACTTCCTGAGACACGCCGTCGAACACGACCTGGCCCATATCGAGAATGATCGCGCGGTCCGCCAGATGCAGCGCCGCGATCGCGTTTTGCTCGACGATGATGGTGGTCATGCCGAGCTTCTTGATCTGCTCCAGGGTCCGCTCGATTTCCTGGACGATGACCGGGGCCAGCCCCTCGTAGGGCTCGTCCAGGAGCAGCAGCTTGACGTCACGGGCCAGGGTCCGGCCAATCGCCAACATCTGCTGCTCGCCGCCGGAAAGCGTCGTGCCCTCTTGCTTGCGGCGCTCGCCGAGGCGGGGGAACAGATCGTAGATCCGCTCGATCGACCAGCCGACCGGCGGCGCGATCTGAGCCAATTGCAGGTTCTCCTCGACCGTCAAACCCTGAATGATCCTGCGGTCCTCGGGAACCAAGCCGATGCCCAGGCGCGAGGCCTGGAAGGCCTTCATCTCATGCAGGGCTTGATGGTCGAGCCAGATCTCGCCATGGCGCAGGGCCGGATCATCGACCCGGGCAATGGCGCGCAATGTCGAGGTCTTGCCGGCGCCATTGCGCCCTAGAAGCGCGACGATCTCGCCCTCGCGAACGTCAAAACTGACGCCCTGGACGATATAACTCTCGCCGTAATAGGCGTGGATGTCCCAGCAGGAGAAATACGCCGCCTGTCCACCGGCGCTCATGGTTGGCTTCTTGCCCGGCACCGCGCCCTTGAAGGGATCATCACCCAGCAGGGTTTCGGATTGCTCCGGAGTATCCGGTTTCACGTCGCTCATAGCTGCGCTCCTCCGAGATAGGCTTCCTGGACTCTCGGATCGCCCTTGATGTTTTCCGGCAGATCTTCGGCGATCACGGTGCCCTGGGCGAGAACCGAGATCTTGTCGGCGAGCGAGAACACCACATGCATGTCATGTTCGATGACCACCATGGTCACGCCACGGCCGGCAATGGTTTTCATCAGATCGATGGTGTTGTTGGTATCGGCCCGCGCCATGCCGGCGGTGGGCTCGTCCAACAGCAGCAGCTTGGGATTCTGGACCAGGCACATGGCCAGTTCCAGGCGCCGCTTATCACCGCGCGAAAGCTGGGCGGCGGTATCATGGGCCTTGCCGTCCAGCGCCACGTCCGCGAGCATCTCCATCGCCAGCGCGTGGATATCGTTCTCCTCGGCCACCTCGTGCCAGGCATTCATCTTGAAGGCACCGTCGCGCTTAGCGAAGGCCGGGATCATCACGTTCTCAAGAAGAGAGAGATCGCCGAAGATCTCCGGGGTTTGAAACACCCGGCTGACGCCCAACTGGTTGATCTCGTGCGGTTGAATTCCGAGCAGCGACTTGCCGTCAAAGGTGACGCTGCCGGTATCTGGCTCCAGCCGCCCGACAAAGCAATTGAGCAAGGTCGATTTGCCGGCGCCGTTCGGGCCGATGATCGCGTGCACGGTGCCGGCCTCGACATCGAGGTTGACGGCGTCCAAGGCCTTCAGACCGCCGAAGTTCTTGTTCACGTTTCTAACGGACAGAATGCTCATGACGATCTCCTCACTCGGCCGGCGCGGTGGCTCGGCCGGAGCCGTTGCCGCCGCCGAATTTGCCGCTGATCAAATTGCGCAGCCGCTTGAAGCCTTCCATCAATCCGCCCGGCAGGAAGATCACGATGATCATGAACAACGCGCCGAGGGTGAGATGCCAGCCCTCGCCAACGAACAATGATGAGATCGCGACCATGATCTGCTGCAAAATCTCGGGCAGGAAGCTGTAAACCTGCGCCAGGATCTGGTCGTTGAAGGCCGAGAAGATATTCTCGAAATACTTGATCGCGCCAGCCCCGATGACCGGGCCAAGCAGCGTGCCCGAGCCGCCGAGGATGGTCATCAGCACGACCTCGCCGGAGGCCGTCCACTGCATGCGCTCGGCCCCGGCCAGGGGATCGGTGACCGCGAGCAGGCCGCCGGCCAGACCGGCATACATGCCGGAGATCACGAAGGCCGCCAATGCATAGGGCTTTGTGTTGAGGCCGGTGTAGTTCATCCGGTTCTGGTTCGACTTCACCGCGCGCAACATCATCCCAAACGGCGAGCGGAAGATCCGAAGCGTGAGGAAGAAGCAGAGTATCAGCATGAACCCGCAGAAGTAGTAGCCGGGATAACCGGTCATGCCGATGCCGAAGAGATCGGACGACGGCAGCACCGCGCCATAGTCGCGCCCGAAGGCGACGTCCAGGACCCGTGGGTCGGACTGAACCAACTGAAGCCCGGTCTCGCCATTGGTAATCGGGGTGAGCACCGAATAAGCCATGTTGTAGCTCATCTGCGCGAAGGCCAGGGTCAGGATCGAGAAGTAGATCCCGGTGCGCCGCAGCGAGATGAAACCGATCAGCGCCGAGAACAATCCGCCGACAAGGGTGGCGAAGATGATCGCCGGCAGCGGGTTCATGCTCAGCAGCTTGAAGGTCCAGACCGCCGAATAGGAGCCGACGCCAAGGAACGCCGCGTGCCCGAAGGACAGATACCCGGTAAGCCCGAAGAGGATGTTGAAGCCCAGGGCAAAGATCCCGAAGATCGCGAATTTCTGCAGCAGATCCGGATAACCGGCGCCGATCGGGGCGAACAGAATCGGCGCGAGCAACACCACGACGGCGAAGCAGAGCAGCAGGATCAAGTCCTTGGGTTGGGTTTTGAAGAAGCTCATGGCTCAATGCTCCATCATGCCTTTGCGCCCCATGAGGCCGCGGGGACGCACCAGCAAGACAACGACGGCGATGAGGTAGATGATGATCTGGTCGATGCCGGGCAGGATATTCTTGACCTCGTTCATCGAAGCGAAACTCTGTAGGATGCCGAGCAGGAACCCGGCCGCCACCGCGCCGCCGAGCGAGCCCATGCCGCCAACCACGACCACGACGAAGCTCAACACCAGGAAGTCCATGCCCATGTGGTAATCGGGGCTCAGGATCGGCGTATACATCGCGCCCGCCAGGCCCGCGACCACCGCCGCGATGCCGAAGACAATGGTAAAGCGTCTATCGATATCGATGCCCAACAAGCCGACTGTTTCTCGGTCCGCCATGCCGGCGCGAACCACCATGCCGAAACTGGTAAAGCGCAGGAATGAGAACACCGCGCCGATAATCGCGACCGAGAACAGAAAATAGATCAGCCGCCAGGCGGGATAGACCACATTGCCGGCGTCGAAACCGACGAGAATGCCGAAATCGATCATTCCCTTGGCTACCTCGGGAGCGGGCTGCGGGATCGGGTTGGCGCCGAAGATGCCCTTGATGATCTCTTGCAGGACGATCGCCAGACCGAAGGTGACGAGAATTTGCTCCGCATGCGGGCGCTTATAGAAAAACCGAATGAGGCCACGTTCCATCGCGATGCCGAGGATCAGCATCATCGGAATGGCAACCAGGATCGAGACGGGAACGGAGTAATTTAGCAACGTCGCGCCGAATTCGCCGAACCAGGTCTCCACGTAAGGCACGCGAATTTCCATCGGCGTGCCCCAGGCGGTCAATTTGTTGGGGTCCAGGGTGACAGCTTCCAGGCTGAGCAAGGCCTTGACCGAGACCGCGCAGAAGGCGCCGAGCATGAACAAGGCGCCATGGGCGAAATTCACCACCCCCAGGGTTCCGAAAATGATCGTCAGGCCGAGAGCGATCAAGGCATAGGCACCGCCTTTGTCCAGCCCGTTCAAGACTTGTAGTGCGATCGCGTCCATGTATCAGAACCCCCAAAAGAGACCCGGCCGCCCCATTTTCGCTCAAGGGCGGCCGGGGTGTTTTAGCAAGCGGTTGACTTAGGCGCCGTTGTTGTACGGGCCCAGCTCGCCACCAAGCAACGAGGCCGGGTACTCGACCTGCGCGCGCGGCGTGACTTCAACGACTTCCAGAACGTCGAACTTGGAGGACGGGTTTTCCTTACCCTTCACGACCAGAACGTCCTTGAAGCACTGATGGTCTTCGGCCCGGTATTCGGTCGGACCATTGCCGAGGCCGTCGAACTTGAAGCCTTCCAAGGCCGCGCCGACGCCCGAGGGCATGAACGTGCCGGCCCGCTGGCAGGCATCGGCGTAGAGCAGCGCCTGGCAGTAGGTGGTGTGAGCGGCCTGGCTCGGCGGGAAGCCGTATTTCTGGCCGAAGGACTTCACGAAAGCCTTGGAGCCTTCGTCCTGCAGCGACCAGTGCCAGTTGGTGGATCCGAAGATGCCCTTGACGTTCTCGCCGGCACCCTGAGCCATCAGACGGCTGTAGAGCGGCACGACGATCGCGAAGTCCTTGCCGTTGACCTGCTTGTCGCGCAGACCGAACTGAACCGCCTGGCTGAGCGAGTTGACCATGTCGCGGCCATAGTGGTTCAGCACCAGCACGTCGGCGCCGGAGTTCAGCACCGGCGTGATGTACTGCGAGAAGTCACCGGCGCCCAGCGGTGTGCGCACGGCGGCCTTGGTCTGCCAGCCGAGCTGTTCGGTGTACTTCTTGATCGAGCCTTCCTGACTCCAACCCCAGGTGTAGTCCGCGGTCAGGTGATAGGCGGTGCGGTCGGAACCGAACGCGTTCTTGAGCACCGGACCCAGCGCGGCGCCGGACATTTCGGTGTTGAAGAAGTGACGGAAGCCGTTGGCCCGCTTGTCCTTGCCCGTGGTGTCGTTGGAGTGGGTCAGGCCGGCCATGAAGATCACGCCCGCGTCCTGGCACAGACCCTGGACCGCGATCGCGACGCCGGAGGACGAACCGCCGGTGATCATGATGGCGCCGTCCTTTTCGATCATCCGCTTGGCGCTGGCGCGCGCGGCGTCGGACTTGGTCTGGGTATCGCCGGTGACGAACACGACCTTCTTGCCGTTGATGCCGTTGCCGCCCAGGGCCTTGGACGAGAAGGTGTTCAGCATGCCGCCGTCGCCTTCGCCGTTGATATGGTCGACGGCCAGCTGATAGGCGCGCAGCTCATCGGCGCCCTCGTCGGCATAGGCGCCGGTCTGCGGCACGTTGAAGCCGAGGGTCACGGTGCCGCCCTTGGGCTCGTTGGTATAGCCAGCGGCCCAGGCCTTGCTGGAGAAGATGGTCGGCGTGGCAAGGCCGGCGCCGAGAAGCGCGGTGCCTTGCAGCAGGCCGCGACGACTGATCCGCATGTCTTTCATTAGTTCACTCCCTATTACGCGTTTTACGGCCCGAAGCGGCATGTCGCCTTGAGGCTCGTGGCTTTTATCCCGGAGGTTCTCCTCCGATGTGCGGATGGATTATCCGTTCCATTTGTCAAATGAACAATAACAACTTGACAAATCACAATTTTTTTGTCAAAAAATTATCCGATCCGCTGCAATTCTTGTCAAAAACGATACAAATGACCCACGCACGATCAAGCGCGAAATCACCTCCGGACCGGCATGCCTCTATTCTCGGGACCCGAGTTCGTCAACGTCGGCGGGAAATCGGATTGGGGCAGGCGGAACTCGCCAAAAGAGTTGGCATTTCACCCTCTTACCTCAACCTGATCGAATGGAATAAAAGGCGGATCGCCGGGCGGCTTCTGGGCAAGATCGCCGAGGCCTTGGATCTCTCGGTGGACGAACTCCAGGGCGTGGGAGAGCGGCGGTTGCTGGAAGCGCTGGACGAGATCGCCGGGCTCGGCGCCTACGCGCATCTCGGCATTGAAGGCGAACGGTCGGCGGAGCTGATCGGGCGCTTTCCCGGTTGGGCCCGGGCCATCGCAACCGTCGCCCGGGCGGAGCGCGAGGCGACGGCGCGGGCAAGCGCGCTTTCCGACCGGCTGTCCAACGATCCGTTTCTGGGTGAGGCGATCCATCGGATGCTGACCCGGATCTCGGCGGTTCGTTCCGCTTCCGAGATCGTTTCCGACTATCACGATATCGAGCCGGAGCGGCGTGACCGGTTCCTTGAGATCGTTCGTGACGAGAGCAGGGCGCTCTCCGGCGCTGGCGAGGCGCTGGCCGCCTATCTCGACAAGGCGGAGGATGCCGATCGCATCCTGACGCCAACGGATGAGGTCGAAACCTTTTTCGAGACCAACGACAATAATTTCTCGGCGATCGAGGTGGCGGCGGAGGCATTGGCTCGGGAACTAACCGATCCGAGACCGATTTCACGTCGCAAGAAGGCGCAAGGCCTGGTTGAAACCCGCCTCGGGAGCGTGATCGACCAGATTGTCCAATCCTCGGTGGATCTGGCGACCGAACCGGCGCGTCTGCGGGCATCGCGAGCGTTGATGGACTACGCGGTCGGGGCGGTGCTGATGCCCTTGTCCCAATTTTCGCGCGGCGCGGCGGAGCTCGGCTATGACATCGAGGCCTTGGCGGAGATGTTTTCCGTCGAGATCGAGGTCGTGTGTCATCGTCTAACCGCCTTGCCGGGCGAGACCGGCAGTCCGACTTTCGCCTACTTTCGCTCCAATGCCGCCGGGACGATCATTGAGATGCTGGGATTGCCGGGCTTGGCCTTGCCGAGATACGCGTCGGCCTGCCCGCTCTGGGCGCTGTTCCGTGCCCAGCAATCACCCGAGGCGGTTATCCGACAGCGGGCTCTGTTCCCGTCGGGAAAAAGGTTTGTGTTCGTTGTTCGCGCCCGACATACCGGACCGACGGGCTTTGGCAAACCGCGTCATTATCTGACCGACATGATCGCCATGACGGAGGAGGACGCTGGGCTGACGGTCTACGCGCCGGACAGCGCCGTCGCGGTCGAGGAGGTCGGACCGAGCTGCCGGCTGTGTCCGCGACATGCCTGTATCCACCGGGTCGAGGACCCGCTGGCGGGCTAGTTGGTCGCGCCGTCAATATTGCGCCTTCGCGGGAAATGCCCTCTAATCGCGGAAAACGCGGATAACAGCGTAAGTCCAAGGGGAGGTCGTTTGGGGTCATGGCGAAACGGGTGCTGGTTGCCGAGGACGAGCCCAATATCGTCGAGTCCATCTCGTTTCTACTCGAACGCGCGGGCTTCGAGGTTTTGGTGGAAATGGATGGGCGTTCCGCTCTCGAGGTCGCGAAGCGAAACGATCTCGACGTGCTTATCCTCGATGTCATGCTTCCCGAACTCGATGGCTATGAAGTTCTGCGCCAGTTGCGCGCCGATGATCGCTTGAAGGATCTGCCGATCCTCATGCTGACGGCGAAAGGCCAGCGGGAAGACCGGGAAACCGCGCTGGAGAGTGGCGCCAATCTGTTCATGACCAAGCCCTTCGCCAATGCCGAGATCGTCGCCGCCGTGCAGCAACTCGCCGAAAGCCGAGCGGGCTGACTGGCGCGCGTGGCCTCCACCGAACAACTCGACCAACACCAGTTTCGCCGGAAGAGCCGCGACCGATCCATTGCGCTGTTGATTGCCGGGCTTGTGTTGCTGCTACCCCCGATGGTCGGCGCGTCGATTATCGACTTTCGCCCGTTCGGGATTCCTTTCTCACTTGTCTATGTGTTCGTGGTCTGGGCGATGTTGATCGCCGGCGCGGCCTATCTGGCGCGGCATTTGAGGGCCGCCGCCAATAGTCCAACCACGAATAACCTCACCACCAATGGTTCCGTGGACCGGCAGCGCTAATGCTGTCGGTCAACCTTCTTCTCACCGTCTGTCTCGGTTACGTGGTGCTGCTGTTCGTGGTGGCCTATGTGGTCGACCGCAAGACCCGGCGGCGGCCCATCCGCTGGTTACAGTCGCCGGTCATCTACACCCTGTCGATATCGATCTATTGCACGTCCTGGACATTCTACGGCGCCGTTGGCTCGGCCGCGCGGAACGGGCTGGAATTCGTGACCATTTATCTCGGGCCGACCTTGGTGTTCATCGGTTGGTGGTGGTTGCTACGCAAGCTGATCCGCATCGGTAGGACCTATAGAATCACCTCCATCGCCGACCTCATCTCATCACGGTATGGCAAGAGCGCGTCTCTCGCGGTGCTGGTGACGGTAATCGCGGTGATCGCCACCACGCCCTATATCGCCCTTCAGCTCCAGTCCGTCACGCGCAGCTATCAGGTGATCGCCGGCGAGACCGATGCCAATACCACGGCGTTCTGGATCGCCGCGGGCATGGCGTTGTTCACGATCCTGTTCGGCACCCGCAACCTCGACGCGAATGAACGCCATCACGGCGTCGTCGCGGCCATCGCCCTGGAAGCGATCGTGAAGCTGGCGGCGTTGATCGCGGTCGGCGGCTTCGCGGTCTGGGGTATCTCGGAAGGCGTCTCGGACGTGTTCTCGGATGTGCCCTCGGAACTGGTGACGGGCCTTGACGAGGTTTTCGGGCCCCGGTGGATCGTCCTGACCTTTCTTTCGGCGACGGCGATCATCTGTCTGCCGCGGCAGTTCCAGGTCACGGTGGTCGAGAATATCGAGGAAAACCACCTTTCGACCGCGTCCTGGCTGTTTCCGCTTTATCTCTTCGGCATGACCCTGTTCATCATGCCGATCGCGATCGTCGGCCTTAAGGTCATGCCCCAGGGGGCCAACCCGGACCTGTTTGTGTTGACCCTGCCGCTCGTGGCGGAGCGACAAGAACTGGCTCTGCTGGCTTTCCTTGGCGGGTTCTCTTCGGCGACCTCGATGGTCATCGTCGCGGCCATCGCGGTCTCGACGATGGTGTCCAATCACATCGTCACGCCGGTGGCACTGCGGGTGCTTGCCGTCGGACGGGCGGTCAGCGGCGATGTGCGTCAGATCCTGCTGGTCTCTAGGCGGGTCAGCATCGCGCTCATTCTCGGCCTTGGGTTCCTCTACTTCCGAGCGAGCGGTGGCTCCGACGCGCTCGCGGCGATTGGCCTGATCGCGTTCGTCGGCGTCGCCCAGTTTCTGCCCAGCCTGCTTGGCGGCATTTTCTGGCGTGGCGCGACAAGGGCCGGCGCCTTGTACGGGTTGCTGGTCGGCTTCGCCTTTTGGGCCTACACGCTGTTCCTGCCGAGCTTTGGCGGCGAGGTGCTCTTGAGCGCCGACGTTCTGCGCGATGGCCCCTGGGGGATCGCCATCCTGCGCCCGCAATCGCTGTTCGGCCTCGTGGGCATGGACCCGCTGGTGCATGCCGTGGTGTGGAGCGTCGGCGGTAACGCGCTTACCTTCGTCGTTGTCTCTAGTCTGTCCCATGCCAGCGCGCTGGAGCGGCTGCAGAGCACGCTATTCGTCGACGTTTTCAAATCCACCGGTGGCGAGCCGAGCGGCGTCGCCGTGGGAACCGCCGAGGCCGATGATCTGTTGATCCTGGCGCGGCGCATTCTCGGTGATGCCCCGGCGACCCGGCTTTTCGAGGAGCTCGCGCGTTCCCAAGGCCTGACCGATGGCCTTCCGGAACCAACGGACAGCGTTATCGCCCGCCTGGAGCGAGAGCTGGCCGGATCAATCGGCGCCGCGTCGGCGCATGCCCTGGTGACCCGCATCGCCGGGCGCCAGCCGCTGGGCATGACTGATCTGATCGAGATCGCGGACGAAACCCAGCAATTGATGGAGACAACGCGGCAATTGGCGGAAAAGTCGGAGGAACTCGAGGAGACCGCCCATCAACTGCGCCGCTTGAATGAGCGATTGCGGAGCCTGGATGCCCAGAAGGATGCCTTCCTTAGCCAGGTGAGCCATGAGTTGCGGACGCCGATGACCTCAATCCGCTCATTCTCGGAAATTCTGCTGGATGGCGAGGCTGTATCGCGGCCGGAGCGCGAGCGTTTCCTCGGCATTATCAACGCGGAAAGCCGGCGCCTGACCCGGCTTCTGGACGAATTGCTCGACATGAACCGGCTCGAGGCCGGCACGTCCGACATGCACCTTGAGCCGCTCGACCTGGCGGAATGCGTAACCGGGGCGGTCGAGACCATGTCGGGGGTTACGCAAGACGCGGGAATGGCGATCAGAGTCGAAATTGGGCCCGAAGCCATGCCCATCGCCGGGAACGCGGATCGGGTTCGACAGATCCTGATCAATCTGATCTCGAACGCGGCGAAATACAATAACGCCGGGTCACCCAGGGTCGACATGCGGGCGCGGCAAAGCGGCGACCGTATCTTGCTCGATATTATCGACAATGGCGGCGGCATCACCCGCCGCGAGGCAACGACCGTGTTCGAGAAGTTTGCCCGGGGTGATCGCTCCGACCGCAGTCAAGGCGCCGGGCTGGGCCTGCCGATTAGCCGCGCCATCATGCGCGCGATGGATGGCGACTTGACAGTGGAATTCAGGCCGGACGGATCGAGTTTCTTCCGCCTGACCTTCAAGCTGGCGCGGGGGCCGGTCAGTTCACCTGAGTGAGCAGCGGCCTTCCCTCGATCATTGCTTTGAGATTGTCGTAGAGCACCATGCCCATGGCGTTGCGGGTGTAGTGGGTGCCGCTGGCCATATGTGGGGTGAGAGTGAGGTTGTCGGTGATCTCCAGCAGGGACGGCGGAATGTTCGGCTCGTCCGGATAGACATCAATCGCCGCGTAGCCGAGCCGTCCGTCCTTGAGGCAACGGGCCAGCGCGTCATTATCGAAGACGGTGCCGCGTGCCACATTCACCAGCAAGCCCTCGGGGCCGAGCGCTTCGATCACCGCCTCGCTTATCAGGCCGCGTGTTGCGTCGCCGCCGGGGATGATGGCGATCAGGATATCGACATCCCGGGCCATGGCTTCGAGGTCGCCGTAATAACGGTAGGAAACATCGTTCCGCTTGGTCCGCTGATGGTAGGAGATGTCCATCTTGAACGCCTTGCAGCGATCGGCGATCTCCATGCCGATGCGGCCCATGCCGAGAATGCCGACCTTGGTGGAATGCACGTTCAGGGTATAGGGGTAGTCGCCTTCGACCGGCCATCGTCCGGCCCGCGCGTAGCGGTCCGCCTGCACCAGATGACGGCGGCCGCCAAGCGTCATCGACAGCGCCATGTCGGCGACGCAATCGTTCAGCACCGCCGGCGTGTTCACCACCTTGACCCCGCGACGGGTGGCCTCGGCGACATCGACGCCGTCATAACCAACGCCGAAATTCAGCACCAGTTTCAGATCCGGCACCGCGTCCATGAGCGAGGCCGGGCAATAATGCATGGTCCCGATAACCGAGCATTTCGGGCCGATCTCGGCGAGGAACGCGGCCTCGTCCTCGGCTTCGTAAAGGTGGTGCGTGACGGCAAGCTCGTCCAGGCGGCGCATCGCCGGTTCGTACCAGGCGGAGTGGATCAGAACATGGGGTTTCTCGGTCACGGCATCGCCTTTCCAGCGTCGGGGCTTGGAGCTTGGTGTCGGAGGCTCAAAAGGACGAGCCTGGCTGCTTCAGGAATTCAATCTCCTCGGCGGTGCTCTCGCGGCCGAGAATGTCGTTGCGGTGCGGGAAGCGCCCGAAGCGTTCGACGATCACCAGATGGTTCTTGGCATATTCCAGATTGCGCTTGTCGTCGAGTGTGTCCATCAGCGCCATACAGGTCTGTTGATCCTCAAGATCCTCGCTGTGCTCATAGGGCAGGAACAGGAAACGTTGTTGGTCCTGGGGCAAGCTCTTGTAGCCGCCATCGGCGATCGCGCGCTTGGCGATGGCCAGGACCTTGTCGTCGGATTCGTACATTCGCGCGGTATCGCGGAACATATTGCGTGAGAAGTGATCTAGCAGGATCACCAGGGCGAGACAGGATCGCGGCTCCACCTCCCAATGATCCAAGGCGCCGCTCGCGGCCGCGGTATAGGTCTCTCCGAAACGTTCGCGAATAAGCGCATCGAACGCCGCGTCCTTTTCGAACTGCTGTTCGGGCTCGATCTCCTCGAACCAGAACCGCAAGACCTCCTCCGCCGTGGCCATGCCTGCTCTCCCCGGTGCTGTCGCGGCGAAGATATCCCAGGAGATCGGGGTGGTAAATGCATCCCAATATCGGTTCGGGCGGTGGCGGTGGTGACGGGATCTTGTGACAAATACCATGACAAGCGCGCGAGGGGGATGAGAGTGCGCCGATTAGCGCTGGCATTACCGCGCCATCTTCCCATTTAATGATCAGGCGCGGCGGGGCGCTGGTACGGATATCAAAGGGAGGTTCCGATGATTCGCAAGGCGCTTAAGATCACGGGGTTCGGCGCGTTGGTTCTTTTGGCGGGATGCGTGACGGTCAACGAGACCTATACCGGCGTGGCGAACGAGTCCAAGCGGGACTATCTGAACTATGCCGGCGGCGAGACACCGGTGTTGGTTCGCGCGGTCAACTCGCCGTTCAGCGAGGGCGAGGTCGAGACCGCCGCGGTCGCCGCGCGCTTTGCCAAGGATGCGATAACCCGCAGCACGGTCGAGTTCACCGAGTTGGATTCCGCCGCGGCACAACCGCATTTTCGCGTGGTCATGGTCTTTGATCCGGCGGTTAACGTATCGGCCTATGACGTATGCAAGGCCGACGGCGCGCCGCCGAAACCCGATCGCGCGCCAGGGGCGATGCGGATCCACAGCGTGTTCTGCTCGAACGAGGAACCGCTAGCCGGTACCCTGGTCGAGGGTCCGGCGCCGAAGAGCCTCAACGACCGGAACTACGAGAAGATGGTCCGCATGGCGTTCGAGAACATGTTCCCGACCAACGACCCCGAAGGACCCAACGAGCGACGTTTCCTCACCTCGTTGCGGGTCGCCCCGACTTTCGGGTTCCGGCTGAATCCGCTTGAGGGCATCTTTAACTAGGGCGCGTCCGAGGCGTGGATTACACCGATCCGCTCCACAGTTCGAGAGCGGCCAATGAGATCAGGCGTATCGACAGGATCGTCAGCAGGCCCTTGAACAGATAACCGAACGCCTTTTCCGGGATGCGTTCCAGCAATGCCTTTCCGGTAAAGGTGCCGAGAAAGCCTGTCGCGATCATTGCGATCACCAATGGCAGCCATTCCCAGAAGGCGAAACCCAACAGGCCGAAGACCACGATCTTCAGGGCGTGCTGCAACATCGCGCAGACCGCTTGCATGCTGACCGTGGTCATCCGACCAAGTTTGCCCGGCGGCATGAAGGCCCCGATCAGCAGGCCCGTGGCACCGACGAACATGCTGGCGAAGGTCGTGCCGATGCCGACGGGAATATAGGCGGCATCGCCGATTTCGCGCTTGGTCGGCTTTGGCCCCCAGACGATATAAAGCACGAAGAGTCCGAGGATCAGGCGCAAGACGTCGCGTGGCAAGGCCACCACGATCTGCGAGGCGGCCGCGGCGCCGATGACAGAACCAATCAGGAAATACTTGAAGATCGTCCAGTTGATGTGTTCGCGCATCATCCATGCGCGTCCGCCATTGGAGCCGACTTGCACGGCGCCATGCACGGGGATCACCGCGAGCGCCGGCATGATCGAGGCCATGGCGACCAGCATCATCACCCCGCCGCCGAGCCCGAAAGTCGCGCTCACCGCCGAGGTTATGTAGCTGAAAATGATCAAGCCAATGGCTTCCACGGGGCCGAGCTCGGAGGGAATGTATTGCAGCAGCAAGTCCATGAGGACCCTTTCGGCTATTGGGGTTCGCTGGACCTCCGGTCCATCGAAATCCCGTGACTCGTTCCCGCCGGCCCGTTAAAGCTCGAAGCGGATTTTCGTGGCCCCTCGGGGGCGATGCCAAGGGGACGGTAGGATGAACGACGTCACTGGCTCGGGACAGCCCGAAGCGACGATCGCCATGGCCGGCACGCTCGATCCGAGCGGCCTGGATCTGTTGTTCGAACAAGCAAGAACCCACAATGTCTGGACCGACCGGCCCGTGGACGACGGGTTGCTTAAGCAAGTTCACGACCTGATGAAGATGGCCCCCACCAGCATGAATATGTGCCCGGCGCGGATCGTCTTCGTCAAGACCGACGCGGCCAAGGAGCGGCTCAAGCCCGCCCTGGTTTCCGGTAATGTCGAGAAAACCATGACCGCGCCGGTTACCGCGATTATCGGTCACGACCTCGCGGCGTGGGAGCATTTGCCTCGACTGTTCCCCTATAAGGATATGCGAGGGATGTTCAGGGAGAATCCCGAGATGGCCACCGAGGCGGCGTTCAGGAACGGCTCGATGCAAGGCGGTTATTTCATCCTCGCGGCCCGGGCGCTCGGTCTGGATTGCGGGCCGATGTCCGGGTTCGACAACGCGGCGGTGGATCGAGAGTTTTTCGCGGATAGCTCGGTGCGCTCGAATTTTCTCTGCAATTTGGGATACGGAAGCCGCGAGGGAACGTACAAGCGCGCGCCACGGTTTGCGTTCGATGAGGTCTGCGAAATTCTTTGAAAATTGGCGCGAGCCTGGAAGAATCAAAAAGTGGACATACTTTGTATCTAAAGGTCGTTTCGTCGGTCGGGATTGGGCTTGAAGGCGGAGTTGAGTTTGGAATGGTTCGGCGGCCCGGCGAGGGCCTCGAACATCGGAGGGACGGTTGAAAAAACTCTTTGGCTTCCTGATCGGTCTGATCGTCGTCGCGGTTATCGCGATTCTCGTCGGGCCCGGCTTTGTCGATTGGAACACCTATAAGCCGGAAATCACCGCCGCGGTTGAAGAGAAAACCGGGCGCAAGCTCGCCGTTGATGGGGCGATCGAGCTCCAGATCCTTCCCTCCCCTAGACTATCCGTGGCGGGTGTTCGTCTGGCGAACCCGGCGGGTTCCACCGACTCGGATATGATCAGCTTGGAGTCTCTCCAGGTGCATGTCGCGCTCGGACCGCTGATGAGCGGCGAGGTCAAGATCTCCTCGGTCACCCTGATCCGTCCGGTTATTTCCTTGGAGAGGCGAGCCGATGGCGGCGCTAACTGGGATTTCCCGAATCTGACAAGCGCCTCGACCTCCGGTGAGGAGAGGATCAATTCTTCGTCCGACGCGAGCTCAAATGTGGATATCCGTTTGGATGGCGCCGAGATCATTGATGGCAGCGTGATCTACCGTGACGCGGTCAGCGGCGAGATACATCGGATCGAGGACCTGGACGCGACCATTGCCGCGACGTCGCTAAGCGGACCGTTTTCCGCGGTTGGTGGCCTGGCTTACCAGGGGTTGAAGACGCGTTTTGATGCATCTCTCGGTCAGATCGACGCGGGCCGGGCGGCATCGTTGAAACTAGCTCTGGCGGTTCCGGATATCGCGGGTGATATATCCTTCGAGGGGACGGTCGATGTCGACGCCGGGCCGTCGCTGAAAGGAAAGGTCGCGGCGAAGGTCGGAGATTTGAGCGCCGCGGCGAGCGTGGTTGGGGCGGCTCTCGGCGTTTCGTCGGATCTTCCTCCCGTGCTGGCGAAACCATTCAATCTTGCAGCGACGGTTTCCGGCGATCCGGCGCGTTTCGAGATATCCGACCTCGCGATCGCCCTAGCGGACGCCCGGGTCCAAGGCGCCATTTCAGGAGATCTTTCGGCGGAGCCTTCCATCGACGTTGCGTTAACCTTGGGTCGTCTCGATCTCGACAAGTTCCGACTACTCGATGGTAGGTCGACGCAAACACCGGCGGCGGTTGCGGAACAAGGCGCGACTTCCGCCGCTTCGGAAGGCGGCGGCTTCACGCTCCCGCAAGGGGTGCGGGTAAAGTTGGCGTTCGCCGCCGATGCCCTCGATTACGGCGGACGGACCGTCCGGCAGATTCGTCTGGAAAGCTTGCTGGATCAAGGTGCGATCGTTGTGAATATCCTGACCGCGCAGTTACCAGGTGGCACCAACGCGACGGTTTCCGGCACTGTCTACGCCGATGGGGGCTTGCCCCGGTTTGTCGGGCGGGCCGATGTGGTATCCGACAACTTGCGCACCGCGCTCACTTGGTTGGAGGTGCCCTTGAATGGACTCGCCCCCGACCGTTTGAGAAAAGGCGTGTTTGGCGCCGATGTTGACGCCTCTCCTAAACAGATCGAGCTGTCCAACTGGGCGGTTGACGTCGACAGTACAAGAATTAATGGCGGGTTGTCCCTGGTGCTACGGGATAGGCCGGCCTTCGGGTTGAGCCTGGTGGTCGATAAGCTGAATCTCGACGCCTATTTGCCGACCGCCGCACCTGCTGGTTCGAAAACCAGCGAGGCGGCCCAATCCAGCTCTCAAGGCGCGCCGACGCGAGATGTCGGGGCCGAAATAACCGAATTGTTGGCGTCCTTCGACGCGAACCTTCTCATCAAGATCTCGGAAGCTCGATATCGCAACACCGTCATTCGCGGCGCGGCATTGGATGCAACGGTTCAAGCTGGTGAGATCACGATACGCGATTTATCGGTAACGGATATCGCGGGCGCGGGTATTAACGTGACTGGAAAACTCGCGGGGACGATCGCGGCGCCAAGCACGGATATCGATGTGAGCGTTTCCGCGAAGTCCGCCGCCTCGCTTGCCCGACTCGCCGGCCTTGAGGTCACCGATACAATCCAGAAACTCGGCGGGTTTAGGATGAAGTCGAAGGTGTTGGGCTCGCCGGCCTCCCTTACCGTGGATGCGGTATTGGACATCGTGGATGGTCGGCTGGAAGCCAGGGGCGTGGTGCGGCCGCTGGCGTCCCCGGTTGGTTTGGATATCGCGCTTAAACTAAGCCACCCGCGCGCGGAGGCCCTGCTGGCATTGTTTGGCGGCGGTGGGTCCAAGGAACAGCTAAAGCTCGGCGCGGGAACGGTGACCGCCTCGATCCTTACCACACCAGATAATAGTATCGATCTGGACGCGACCGTGAATGTCGCCGCGAGCCGTATCTCCGTCAAAGGGCTTCTCAAGGCCTTCGCGGAGAGGCCCGAGGTTCAAGCGCGGGTTGCGATGGACCACCCCGATATCGTTGAGCTGATCCGTCTCGGCGCTCCGACGTTCAAACCGGCGCGGCGCGATCTTGGGCCACTGGCCTTAAGTTTTGACGTCGTGGGCGATGTGGAGGCGCTGACCTTTTCCGGGCTTTCGGTCCAAGCGGGGCCCGCGAAACTCTCGGGAAATGGTGGCGCGCGTTTGGATTCCAATCGTCCCAAAGTGACGATCGCGTTGACATCGGACACAATCGCCATCGATCCGTGGCTCGCCGCGGATACCCCAAAGCCCAAAGGTGCCGTTGTCGCGGTCCCAACATCATCGGGGGGGCGTGAGTGGTCGCGGGACCGCATCGATCTCGGGGTGTTGCGGAGCTTTGACGCCGACTTGGATATCAAGGCCAGAAAGGTCACCTACTCGTCCTATGTGGTTGACGGCTTTGCACTTGAAGCCGCGCTCGCGAGAGGGCGGCTAACCGTAAGTCGGATTGGCGGAGGATTGTTCGGAGGGCGTATCATGGGTTCCGGTCGGCTGGACGCGATCGACGTTCCCGCCGCGGAAATGGCGCTCAAGATCGACAACGCTGATATTCGCGCGGCGGCTCTAGCGGTTGCGAACAAGGGACAGGTGAGCGGCATTCTCGATTACGAGACCGGGCTATCGACCCGGGGGGCGTCCGAATACGACATGGTCTCCGCGCTCAATGGTACCGGGAAGATACGGGTTCGAGACGGATCGGTGGAAGGTATCGACCTGCCGGCGGTGAGTGATCAGTTGAAACAACTCGACGGCGCTCTCGATTTTCTGAAACTAGCTCAGCGCGCCATGAATGGCGGCGCGACGCCGATCGACGAGCTAACGGGAACCTATACGATAACCGACGGGACCCTGCGCTCGGACGACATCGCGCTTAAATCAAAAACGGCGACGGGAAAAACGACCCTCGCCGTGAATTTCCCGGTTCAAGAACTTGATGCGACATCGCGCTTCTGGCTTGCCGAGCACTCCAATTCACCGCCGATCGGCGTGCGGCATGTCGGGCCGCTCGCGAACCCGCGCACTGTATTGGATATTGAAAAACTTCAAGCCTATGTGCTGCAGCGCGTGGTCCAACGCGGGATTCTCCGGCAGTTCGGTGGCAAGAAACCACAAGCCGCGCCGACCGTTCCGGTGACCGAGGGCGAGGCGGCGAAGCCAGAAGTCGCACCCGCGCCATCGCTTGAAGACCTCAAGCCTCGCGATGCTTTGAAGGGTATTTTAAAGGGATTGCTTAAGTAGCCAGCACGCTAGATCACAACCGCCTGGCGATCTCGCGCAGGACATAAACGCGGATCGCGCTGGAAAGATTGCCCGTACGCTCTCTGTCAAGCTCGCCAATCAACGCGTTCATCGACAGGCCTCTCGCGGCGGAGATGGTTTTCAGCGCGCTCCAGAACTCTTCCTCAAGCGATACGCTGGTCGCATGCCCCGAGATTCGCACCGAGCGTTTTCGCAAATGCGTACCGTCGGTCACGCCGCTCGACCTCTACGGAATCTGGCGACCAGTTCGACATGCGGCGACCAAAGAAACTGATCGATCGGCGTTACTCTTTCCAGATGGTATCCTCCGTCGACTAGGATGCGAGCATCGCGCGCGAAGGTGGCGGGGTTGCACGAAACCGCGACGACGCGATCTGGACCTCCGGCGGCTACATGCTCGGCCTGCGCGCGCGCGCCGGCCCGAGGTGGGTCGAAAACCAGGGCGTCATAGGCTGCCAGCTCCGACGTTTCCAACGGACGGTCCATGAGGTCGCGTGTTTCGACACTGAAATCGTTTTGAAGTCCGGCGCGGCGCGTGGCGGCTTCAAGCGTGGCGGTGGCCGATGGGTCGCCCTCCACCGCGTGAATTTTTCCAAGGCGCGCCAGAGGGAAACTCAGCGTTCCGCAGCCCGCGTGCAACTCGATGATATTGGAGGGGGCCCCAACCCCTTCCAGCACCGCTTGCACAATAGCTCTCTCACCGGATGCCGTGGCTTGTAGAAAGGCGCCGGGCGATGGGTTTACCTCAACACCGGCGAACCTGATCACCGCCGGGCGGCGCTCCAACACCGGTACCACCGGCGCGGACAAACCGCCGTTCTCCGTTCTGACGGAGACTCTACAAAGGTCAAGGCTTTCGGCTAGGCTAGCCAGGGATTCCAGGGCGGCGAGACCGGGTTCGCGCGGCAGTACAAGTAGGAGATCGGAGCCAGAATCCAGTCGATTTAACGTCGCGCGCGCGCTTTCCCCGGGCGCCAATAGATCCGTTGAGATCGGGGGAAGACTGCGTGCGACCGTGAGCAATTCGGGCTCTAGAATGGGGCATTCGGTAATGTCGATGATGCGATTTTCGCCCCGCTCATGAAAGCCGATCACCGTACCGACGGAAAGCCGTCGCATAACAAAATCGGCGCGGCGGCGCGTACCCGGCGCCGCGGGGATTAGTGCATCCACCTCAGCCGCTTCGACGCCGGCTCGGCCGAGAGCCGCAACGATCCGGGATCGCTTCCATTGTCGATAGGGGCTTGGTGCCCAATGTTGCAATCCGCATCCCCCGCAGGCACCGAAATGCCCGCAGGTGGGATCCACTCGGTCCGGTGAAGGCTCGATGATTTCGGAAAGTTGGCAGGCCACGCCTTCGCCCAGGTCGTGCTGAGCGCGTGCCGATACGCGCTCGCCTGGTAGGGACAGTGGAATGAAGACCGGGCGGTTCTGGTCCTCGTATTGTAAACGGATAGTTCCGGTCGCGACGCCGTCTCCCTTGGCGCCGATATGGTCGACGATGACATCCAGCGGTGGGGTTTTCCCCGAAAACTGGCGTTTCGTGTTTTTCGCGCTCCTGCGATTCCGGCGCATCTAGAGACCGACCGCGTCGGTTTTGGGGAGGAGTGTGTCCGAGTTTCCGGTTCGCGGATGATCCTGGGGCATCGATCTCATGGGAACGAGGTCGTAAAGCATCTCGCGTTCCATACGCGCGCCATCTTGCTCGGAAAGCGCCGCGCGTCTCGGATCCCTGCCGTCGCGCCACCGGCAAAATCGCGCGGCGGCGAAAAGGAGATAGCGTCTGCGTCTCGGAGACGAAGCTGGTGGGCGAGAGGGTCGTTCCCCTGGACGCAAGCCCAATAGATGATCGTATCTAAGCTCGTCGATCGTGTTGAAGTGCCACATGATCAGTTTCCGTCAAAGGCGTCGCGCGTGCCAGATCGCCCGCCCGATGATCTGGATATCATCTAATGGTACCTCGACGTTACTGGCCATTTCACCGGGTGACCGGATAAGCACGATGGCCGGGTCACTATTGGGAAGAAACTCCAGTGACCGCGCGATGAGTCCCACGCCGTCTGATATCACGAATATGCCTGGCGGAGAGGGCGCGCGCCGATCCGTGTCTATTAGGAGATGGTCGCCCGATCGCAAATCCGGCTCCATGGAATCGCCATCAATGCTCACCATCCGCAAGGATGCCGCATTCGCCTTCAGGGCGAATTTTACCCAACCAAGCGGAAAGCTCCAACGCACGGCGCCCGGTTCCGGAGTGGCGGGATTGACGTCTTTTGGAAGATTGGAGGTTCGTAATTCAGAGATGAAAATCTGTTCGTCATCCCCGATCTCACCGTGACTCCGCACTCCCGCCCGACCGGGAGGGTTTGGGTGTGGATCGAGTGGTATCGGAAGCGGGTCCGCGTCCCGAAGCACCGACTGGTCGACCCCAAGATGCGACGCAAGCGCGTAACGCACATCCTCCGGCAAACGCCGTGGCGTGCCCCGATGGACGAATTGATGCAGATAGGCGTGATTCTTGCCGCAGGCGAGCGATGCCCGTTTCAAGTCGGTCGGCGGGTCTCGATGGGCAATAAGGTCCACCAGACGTGCCCTTACAGGATCATCTTGCATGACATAAGCTTAATCCGATTCGTTGTTATTGGAAAGTGGGAAAAAAGCGATTGATCGATAGGATTTTCTATAGTAATATTGGAATAAACTGACGCTCTGTAAAATGCAATATATATCAAATAAAAATAATATAATTATGTAATGATAAAGAAAATGATAGGTATACAAATAGTAAAAATAATAATTATAAAATTGTGGTTTAATAAAGTGTTCGTCATGAGGTTCCGTGGCGATTGGCTTCTGAGTTGGAAAGGGTCGTGAAGATGAATGATGCGGCATCTTGGGATGAGGCGTTGATCAAGGCGTGGATTGAGGAGGCGGCTGAAACCTTGCGTCGATTGCCTCGCGGCTATGTCAAGCCGCGTGTGACGTATTGGCCGGACGTTGTGCAAAATGGAGTTCATTCCTTTGGAAGTAGTAGGTTTTCCAATAAATTGGCTGCGCCGTCACCTCGTTCGATCGATCGAATGGAGCGTGTGCTTGGTTGGCTGTTTCATTGTGACGATGATTCTCGACGCATCGTCTGGGCGCGGGCCTGTGGCATTCCCTGGCGGCGTCTGGAGGATGTCGATGGACGGAGCCACGTGACGCTTAGGAAAGTCGTGGATCGGGGCATCTCGGACATACAACGGCATCTGCGGCGCAACCCAAGGGAGGTGTGGCGGCAGGATAATTCCCGAAAACCGTAAAAAAATAGGAAAAAACCTCTTTACAGGATTTATAAAATAGGATAAAAATTCCTTCAGGCTTGGATAACAGCGCATGCGCCACTCCGGGCCTATTTTTTTGCTCTTTTCCCGTGGAGGTTCGAATGCCCGCGATTAAGTGGACGGCGCCGAAGCGGCGCGCTTTTCTGACGACACTCTCCATAACCGGGCC
>JADHLJ010000284.1 GCA_016780745.1 Alphaproteobacteria bacterium
CATCTCGGATTCTCCGGCTGAGTGGATCGAGAACCATCTAGGCGAGGGCGGTAAGCTCGGTTTTGATCCTTGGCTGCACACGCTAGCGGGTGTCGAACGCCTCGAAAAGGCGACGGAAAAGGCCGGCGGTAGCCTGGTCGCCTTGGAACAAAACCCCATCGATGCGATATGGGACGATCAGCCGCCGCCGCCGCTGACCCCGGTGGTGCCGCATCGCGCGGAATACGCCGGCCGGTCCATCGCCGACAAGCGCATCGCCATCGCCGAGGCTATCGCCAAGGACGGCCACGACGCGGTGGTGCTCTCGTCACCGGAATCGATCGCCTGGCTGTTGAATATTCGGGGCGGCGATGTGCCTCGAACGCCACTGCCGCTGTCTTTTGCGATCGTCAACCGCGAAGCGGCGGTCGATCTCTATATCGATGAGCGCAAGATGATCCGCGAGACCCGAGAGCATCTCGGGAACGCGGTGACCGTGCGCCCGCGTGAGGCATTGGGCGCGGCCATCGATGTTCTTGTCTCCGATGGTGTCGCGCTGCGGGTTGATCCGGCCTCCAGCCCGGCCTGGATCGCCCGGCGGATCGAGGCGGCGGGCGGCGTGGCGGCCAAGGGAGACGATCCCATCGTTCTGCCGCGGGCGCTGAAGAACCGGATCGAGCTTTCCGGCACCCGCGCCGCGCATATCCGAGACGGGGTCGCCATGACCCGGTTCCTGCATTGGTTCGCGAGCGAGGCGCCGGGCGGGCAAATCGACGAGATTACCGCCGCTGAACGCCTGCGCGCGTTTCGCGCCGAGGGGGATCTGTTCAGGGATCTCAGCTTCGATACCATCTCCGGCTCTGGTCCCAATGGCGCCATTGTCCACTATCGCGTCACGCCGGAGAGTAATCGGACCATCCGGCCAGGCGATCTCTATCTCGTGGATTCCGGCGCTCAATATCTCGACGGCACGACCGACATTACCCGCACCATCGGTGTCGGTGATCCCGGTGACGAGGCGCGGGATCGCTTCACGAGAGTGTTGAAGGGCCATATCGCGGTTGCCAGGGCGCGCTTTCCGGTCGGCGCGAATGGAAGCCAGCTTGATCCCTTGGCTCGAGCGCCGCTGTGGAACGCGGGGCTCGATTTCGACCATGGCACCGGCCACGGCGTCGGCTCGTATCTCGGCGTTCATGAAGGCCCACAGCGGATATCCAAGGCGGCCGGCTCGGTCGCGCTTCAGCCGGGCATGATCATCTCGAACGAGCCTGGTTATTACAAAGAGGGCGCCTTTGGTATTCGGCTCGAGAACCTGGTCGTCGTCCAGGAAGAGAAGATCGCCGGTGGTGATCGGGAAATGCTGAGCTTCGAGACCATTACGCTGGCGCCCTTCGACCGCTCAATGATCGAAACCGCGTTGCTTGACGGCGCCGAGATCGCCTGGCTTGACGATTATCACCGCTGGGTGCGAGATACCTTGACCCCGTTGCTGGAACCCGAGGTCGCGGCCTGGCTCGCCGAGGCGACCGCCGAAATCGGCTGACCCTTCCGTCACGCCCCCCCCCATCCGGACCCGTTGGAGGCCCCATGGACTACAAGACGATCCTTTACGAGGTTGATAATGGCCTGGCCAAGATCACCCTCAACCGTCCGGAAAGCGGAAACGCGATCAACCGTGATCTCGGCCACGAGTTCATGGCCGTCTGTATCCGCGCGACCACCGACCCGGCGGTGCGCTGTATCCTGGTGAGCGGGGCGGGTAAGAATTACGGCTTTGGCGGGGATCTGAAATTCTTTGCCACCGAGATGGACACGGTCGAGGCGACGCTGATCGAGCTTACCGCGGTGCTGCATCAGGGCATCCAGCGCCTGCATCACGGCAAGGCGCCGGTGATCATCGCGGTAAACGGCGTTGCCGCGGGCGGCGGGTTCAGCCTCGCGCTGTTCGGCGACATCGTCATCGCCGGCAAGTCGTCCAAGTTCGTCTCCGCCTACACCAATGCGGGCCTCTCGCCGGATGGCAGTTCGTCCTATTATCTGCCCCGGGTCGTCGGTCTGCGCCGGGCCCAGGAGTTGATGCTGACCAACCGCATGCTGTCCGCGGATGAGGCCCTCGATTGGGGGCTGATCACCAAGGTGGTCGACGATGACGCGCTGGCCGAGGAAGCAGAGAAACTCGGCCGGACCCTGGCCGCCGGTCCGACCAAGGCCTATGCCGGGGTGAAACAGCTGCTCTCTCGCACCTTCGAGCAATCGCTGGAGGTACAGCTGGAGATCGAATCCCGCAACATCGCCGCCAATGCCGCCAGCGCCGATGGCCGCGAGGGGTTGGATAGCTTCATCAACAAGCGCAAGCCGGACTTCAAGGGAGAATAGGCTCGTGAGTGATATCTCAACCGCCGAGCCGAAAAAGCAGTTCGTCGAGGTCAAGGGCAAGCGGATGGCCTATGTCGAGCTGGCCAAGGGGGACCCGATCGTCTTCCTGCACGGCAACCCGACCTCGTCCTATCTCTGGCGCAATATCATGCCGCATATGGAGGGCCAGGGCCGTTGCCTGGCCCCCGATCTGATCGGCATGGGCGATAGCGACAAGCTCGAGGATCCAGGGCCGGAGCGGTATCGCTTTGTCGAGCATCGCGACTATCTCGACGCCTGTCTGGATGCGCTCGGCGTCGGCGGCAATGTGACCTTGGTGGTGCATGATTGGGGCTCGGCCCTGGGTTTCGACTGGGCTCGCCGGCACCCGGACCGGGTCAAGGCGATCGCCTATATGGAAGCTGTCGTGCGGCCCATGGCGTGGGATGATTTCAACCAGCAGGCCCGCCCGGTCTTCGAGGGTTTTCGCTCTCCCAATGGCGAGGCGATGGTGTTGGACAAGAACATCTTCGTGGAGCGTGTACTGCCGGGCTCCGTCCTGCGCGGGCTCGGCGACGCCGAGATGGCGGTCTATCGGCGGCCATTCGCGGAGCCGGGGGAGGGCCGGAGACCTACTCTCACATGGCCCCGACAAATCCCGCTCGGCGGTGAGCCGGAAGATGTCGTGGCGATCGCCGATGACTACGCGGCCTTTCTCGCCGGCTCGGACATTCCTAAGTTGTTTATAAACGCCGAGCCGGGCGCGATTCTGATCGGCCCGCAGCGCGAGTTTTGCCGCTCCTGGCCGAACCAGCGCGAGGTAACGGTTCGAGGCGCGCATTTCATTCAGGAGGACAGCCCGCACGAGATCGGCGCCGCGATTTCCGAGTGGCTGGCGGATCTCGGCTAACGACCACGATGGACACGCTCGCCCCCAAGGAACGCAGCGAGCGCATGTCCCGGGTGCGGGGCAAGGACACCAAGCCTGAGTTGATCGTCCGCCGGCTGTTGCACGGTCTCGGCTATCGCTATCGCCTGCACGCGCGGGATTTGCCGGGCAAACCGGATATTGTGTTCCGTGGGCGGCGTAAGGCAATATATGTCCATGGCTGCTTCTGGCACCGACATCCCGACCCCGCCTGCAAACTGGCGAGACTGCCGAAAACCCGCCAGGATTTCTGGGTGCCGAAGCTTGAGGGAAACCGCCAAAGGGATATCGAGAACCAGCGCCGATTGACCGAGATGGGGTGGGAGGTTCTGGTGGTCTGGGAATGCGGGATTGGGCAAGCGAAAACGCCGGACCTGACGGACAGGTTGCGCCGGTTCCTCGATGCCGAAACGCCTTCATGTTGACCAGTGTTGAACTCTTCGCCGGGGCGGGCGGCCTGGCCATGGGCGCAAGCCTCGCCGGAGCGCGTCCGAAAGCGGTTATCGAGCGAGATCGTTGGGCCTGCGAGACGATCGCGCGAAATCAGGCGCTTGGCTTTCCGTTGGTCGCCGATTGGCCGGTGAGCCGGTGTGATGTCCGGGACTTTCGGTTTGACGAGATCGAGGGACCGGTGGATCTCGTGACCGGCGGGCCGCCTTGTCAGCCGTTCTCAACCGGCGGACGGCACCGCGCGCAATTGGACGAGCGCGATATGTTTCCGGCGACCGTCGCCGTGATCCGCGCCCTGCGTCCCCGCGCATTCGTGATTGAGAATGTTCGCGGCCTGACGCGCGAGAGTTTCCGAAACTATTTCGAGTACACAAAGCTCCAACTGGAGTTTCCCGATGCCGAGCGTGGGGCGCGGGAAACATGGTTCGCGCATCACGCGCGTCTGGAGCGCGGGCGCAACACCGGTAGGGCTAGTCTCGGCATCCGCTGTACCGTGACGGCCAGGGTCCTCAACGCCGCCGACCATGGCGCGCCGCAAAAGCGCGAGCGGGTTTTTCTCGTTGGCTTTCGCGCGGATATTTCCTCTGGCTGGTCCTTCGCCGATGTGCCGATGACGCATTCCCTCGACGCTCTACTGCATGACCAATGGATTTCCGGTGGTTACTGGGACCGGCACCGGGTTTCGGCGCGACACCGCCCTGCGTTGCCCCGCCGTTTCGCCCGCCGGGTCGAAGCGCTTAGAGCGAATGGCCCGCTCGGCGGTGATGGCACGGTGCCGTGGATCACCGTTCGCGATGCGCTTGCCGACCTGCCGGACCCGACGACAGGTTCGGCGCGCGACGTGGAGAACCATGATTTTCAGCCCGGCGCCCGCGCCTATCCCGGTCACACCGGCAGCCCGATCGATCTTCCCGCCAAGGCGCTGAAGGCCGGAGATCACGGCGTGCCGGGCGGCGAGAACATGCTGGTTCGCCCGGACGGGAGCCTGCGTTACTTCACGGTTCGCGAAGCCGCGCGATTGCAGTGTTTTCCCGACGCCTATGTTTTCCAAGGCGCCTGGTCGGAAGCCATGCGACAATTGGGAAACGCGGTGCCGGTCGCGCTTGCCGAGGCGGTGGTGGGCAGCGTGGCGAAGGCTCTTCAAGGGACCACGAATAAGGAACCAGCCTAGCCCATGCCCGAGCCAAATCCCTTCCCGTATCTGTTCTCGCCGTTTCGGATCAAATCGCTGGAGATCCGCAACCGGATCTTCTCGACGGGCCATGACACGGACCTGGCGCGCGGCGGTCTGCCGTCGGAGGAGCTGATCGCGTATCACCAGGCCCGGGCGCGCGGCGGGGTTGGGCTGATCATCGTCCAAGTCGTCGCGGTGCACCCGTCGGCGCGCTATACCTCGGAGGTGCTGAGCGCGGGCTCCGACGATTGTATCCCGGCTTTCCGCCGCCTGTTCGACGCGATCCATGCCGAGGGCACCGCCGCTTTCGTGCAATTGTTTCATCCGGGCCGGGAACTCGCCTCCCGGCGCGATGGCGTGGTGCGGGAGGCCTGGGGAGTCTCGCAAAGCCCGTCCGAGCGGTTTAAGGTCGTTCCCAAGGTGATGTCGGAAGCCGAGATCGCCGATGTCGTGGCCGGTCACGGTACCGCCGCGCGCCGCCTTGTCGAGGCCGGAGCCGATGGCCTCGAGATCGTCGGTAGCCATGGCTATTTGCCCGCCCAGTTTCTCTCGCCCGGGGTTAACCGACGCGACGACCGCTACGGCGGCTCGCCCGAAAATCGTCGGCGCTATGTTGACGAGGTGATCGCGTCGATCCGGTCCTCGGTGCCGGAGGAGACTGTTTTGGGCGCGCGGTTCTCCGGCAATGAATATGACGCCGAGGGTGAGGACGAGGATGCGATGTTCGCGGTGCTGCGGGATCTGGCACCGTCGCTCGACTATCTGAACGTGATCGCTGGCACCTCGGCCTCGGCGGGCGGGGCGGTGCATATCGTGCCGCCGATGACCGTCGATAACGGCTATATGGCGCCCTTCGCGGCCAAACTAAAGCAGGCCTGCGGCGGGACCGCGATCCTGGTTGCCGGGCGTATCAACCAACCCCAGGACGCCGAGCGGATCATCGCTGGCTCCTCGGCCGACATGTGTGGGATGACCCGCGCGATGATCGCCGACCCCCAAATGCCGGCCAAGGCGCGCGCGGGGAAGGCCGATGAGATCCGCGCCTGCATCGCTTGCAACCAGGCCTGTATCGGTCATGCCCAACTCGGCCTGCCGATCTCCTGCATCCAGTTCCCCGAATCCGGGCGAGAGATTCGCTTCGGCATCCGCCCGCGAACCAGCGCGCCCCGTCGCATCCTGGTGGCGGGAGGCGGCCCGGCGGGCATGAAGGCGGCAAGCGTCGCGGCGGAGATCGGCCATCGCGTGACCCTCTGGGAGAGCGGGCCGAGGCTTGGCGGCCAGGCGGCGCTGGCGCAAATGCTGCCGCATCGCGAGGAATTCGGCGGGATCATCGATAACCTGCGCGGCGAGGCCGAACGGGCCGGCGTTGAGATTGTGACGAACAAGACCTTGGACGAGCTTGCTTGCGAGGCCTTTGCGCCTGACGCGGTGTTTCTGGCCACCGGCAGCCGGCGCTGGATGCCGCCGATCGAGGGCGGCGAGGGCGTCCAGATTCTGCATCACGAAGACGTCCTGGCCGGGGTCGAGACTGGGTCGCGGGTGGTTGTGCATGACTGGCGTGGCGACTGGGTGGGGATCGGTATCGCGGAACGGCTGGCGAGTGCCGGGGCCCATGTGCGGCTGGCGATAAACGGGGTCTGCGCGGGCATCGCCATTCAAAACTACGTCCGAGACGCCGGGGTCGCCCGGCTGCACGGGCTGGGCGTCGAGACGTTGCCGTTCATGCGGCTCTATGGCGCGGAGGACGGGACCGTCTATCTCCTGCACACCGCCGCCCAGACGCCGGTGGTGCTGGAGGATGTGGACA